>NZ_CP035122.1 GCF_004087835.1 Halorussus pelagicus | reverse complement strand
GCGAGTTCTTGGGCGTAGTTTTTCGAGACGCCCGACTCATGACGCATAATCCAGTCCGTGAGGTCTGAGGACTTCAGGTAGACGCGCCACCCGCTACTACCTGAGGTCCAGAGTTGGTAGCGGCCGGGGTTGTCGCGTTCGCGCCACGCTTTCGCCGCAAGCTCGTCGGGCTTCCGATTCGTGACACTCGCCAGCATCTCATCGTCATAGCGAGCAAGCCGCTGAAGCGGGAGGAGGTCGGCCGTCGAGTGAGCTATGGTGCCGCCGCGATTGAGAGCGTCCTCCTCGCCGGGCAGACGGGCGTATTGGCCGCCATCGTCCTTGGTGATGCGTTCGAGGTGGTCGCCGTCCACGTCGAGGCGTTCGTCCATGACGTTCGGCTTGACGTTCTCGTAGGCGAGGTGTGCGCCCTTCTCTAATTCGCGCGACTGGAGTTCGGCGATCATTCCGCGGGTACTCTGCGCTTTGGCTTCGAGGGCGTTGAATCGGGCGTCGTGTTCAGTCGTGATAGTCTCGGTGAGGTCGTCGAGGCGCTGCTCGGACTTGCGGCGGGCTTCGCGCTCGACTTCGAGTTGGTCTCGGAGGTCGTCGGACTCGGCTTCGAGGTCGGCGATTCGTTCGCGGAGTTGCTGGTTCTCCTCGTGGAGTGCAGTGAGTTCCTGCCGGAAGGCGGCTAGTTCCTCGCGGGCGGGACAGTTGCAGGCCGAATTGTCCGGAGTCGATTCGTCGGTGGTCTCGGTCTCGGGAACGTTGGTATCCGATGTCATGCTATCGTGATTGCTCTGGAGTAGTTGGTCAGTGGGGCGTGGGACGGTGGTGAGTATTGCGGAGCGGCTGACCGTCGCGGCGGCGTCCGGGACCGGAGGAGTGGTGTTCCGGACTGGGACGCACTGGGTTACGGTGCTTCGAGGGTGACGGTCAGTCTTCGGCGAACTGTGCGTGGCGGTCAGCGTTCGGGTCTGTCGGAGTCGCGGTGGTCGTCGTCCGCTGAATCGTCGGCGACCAGCCGGACCTCAAACTCGCGGCGGTCGCTCTCAGGAGTGAACACTGGCTCGGTGACGGGGGTGTTAGCCTCAGAGGCGTCGGCGTCGTTCGTGACCGGGACTGCCGACTGGTCAAGTTCGAGCGCGAGGCGGTTGTTGGCGTCAGCGATTGCGGCGCTGGCGTGGACGAAGAGGCGGTCGGTCCACGCTAGTCGGACTTCGACCGTCGCGGCGGTCCATATCCCGCTGAAGGCGGCGACGGACTCGGGAGTCATCGCCGTGCCGTTGAGCAGGATGGTTGGGTCGGTGTCGGTCGCAAGCCATGCCGGGACTTCGCGGTAGGTCATCGGCCATCACCTCCCTGTCTGTTCGTCGTGCTAACAGCGGCGCTTGTGGGGAAGGTACAGCCGCATGGCCTGACTGTATGCTCCGTCGGGCTATCGGCGGTGCTCGCGGTAATCTCCGTGTTGGATTCCGGGCACTCGCCATCTTCCAGCCTTCGACTCGTACTCATTGCTCGGCCACCTCCTGTGCGGACGTGTTCGCAGAGCGGATCCAGTGGCAGAACTGGCAGGGCGCGTACCGCTGTGCTTGTGCCTCGGTGCGGGAGAGTTGCTTGAGGCCGTCGTGGCTCACCGGGCAGAGCGCGGTGTCGTCGTGGTCGGTCTCGTGGTAGGCGTACGACTGCTGCCCCGCCGTCCGACTGACGAGGACTGTCTCCTGCGCGGGGTATGAGTTGTTGTCGATACGGGCGTCGAGGTCGTCGCGCGTCGGCTCGTCTACGGAGTCCGCGTCTGGACACCGATGGATAGAGAGTTGACTCGTCGGCGTCCCACACTCCTCGCACACCTCGAACGTCTCCAGAATCGCTTCCGAGAGGTCCGGACCGAACCCTTCGGTCGCTTGCGTCATGACTCGCCTCCCGATCGGTGTCGGGTTCGACGCCGGTTTGCTCTGCGCGACGTCGCGCGAACGCTTCCAGCACGGTGCGTGCTTGCTCGGTTGTCGCGTACTCGTTGGTGCGGCCGTCGCGCTCGCGCTTCTCGATGAAGCCGTCTGTAGCGAGTGCGTCGAGATTCTGGTAGAGCCGCGAGTGGTTGATCTCTTCGCCGTGCTCGACGTCGAGACGCTGTTTAATCCTGAGGCCCTTCGGCGGGTTGTCGCGTTCCAGCGCCCGCACCGCAAACAAGGCGTCGCGCTTGAACGCTCGGAGATCCGTGAGCGACGCGTGGGTGTCCGCGCTCATGCCCCGACACCCTCCGTCGTACATGTGGTTGATAGACTATCCGCTCTTCGTGCGGGACATTCAAGTCCCGTCTGGGTGAATGCGTGCATGCGGTTCGTTTCTCCTAACGACCGCACGACGGGTCCGTGCCGTCACACGGGTCCGTTTTTCTTGGACCAAATACCCGCCGAGCAGTCGTTACTTCCGTCTTCTTAACGCGCCATAATAAATCTTAACGATGTACGTAGTGTAGAAGGTTATACGAACGTAGTTAAAGTGTGTGTCTATCAGCTTTCTTTTTACACCCGAAAACGGCCGTATAGCCAGATGGTCGAACGCGTTCCGTGGATGTCGCCTATCGATTATGAGATTCTAGAGTTCTACGACCACCACGACATTCTACTAACTCCAAAAGTAATCGCCGTCAATATCGACTACGACCGCCAATACACAAGTAAACGTTGCCGGGCACTCGCCGAAGCCGGGTTACTCCAACAAATCGACAAAGGTCTCTACAAACTCTCAAACAAAGGTCGGCAGTTTCTCGCAGGCGACCTTGACGTGAGTAAACTGGAAAACAAGTCTGATGATTGCTGAAGGTATTAGTCCGCTAAGGCCGAGTCAGAAACTGTTGTAGATCCGCCGCTGAAATTGCACTACACTAACCAATGGGGCTGTTCTCCATTTAGCGTCATTGGTTAGCGTCTGTTCTGTCGAAGTTGTTACGACCTACCACCGAGAGACCAACTAACTCTCGTTATGGAGTCAATGTGATGTGACTGTTCTGCCCGTATCTGAGAACTTCATTAGGACTGTGTTCTTTGAAGAACAACATCATGAATATCTGGTTCTCCGATAAAGACCGAAACTGAACAATTGAGTTGGACCCTATTGGTGGAGTTAGGCTCGAATTTCTCTCTTGTAGTTGGAGTTGCAATAAGGACACCTGATTTATTATATATACGAGCAATCACAAAGAATGACTTACTTGACGAGTTTTTGTTCTCAATATCTGCCGTAACTTTAACCCTATTTATATATTCAGATGCTGTAAATGATATATCGCTATTGATTACTTCTAATCCACGTTGGTCACCTAGTTCCGGAGTCGTATATTCAACTGTCCAATCTATCTCGACATCATTTGGTAATAGTCGGGGGAGTGGAATCTCTCGGGGATCAAAAACAAGAGGGATTTGTTTTAAACAAGAATACCGTCCATCAGTGGCAAGAGTTTGATAGGCGAAGTTCCGAGGTTGCGTCATACTGGCAATCCACCAGTCTCCCGGCTCCATTCCATACGCTTTGAAATTAATAGTTCCAAGAACTTCATTTACAGAATTATGTGAATTTACAGTCTTAATTACACCTTTAGCCTCAGCGGAGTATCTTTGTTCCTTCATCTTTTACTTACTACGAGAGCAAATGGGAAAGAGATGAAAGAAAAGAATGAATGTCGAAAATCGTATCGAGTGGAAGACTTCACCCACATTTTGGAAATTTCTAAATCTAATGGGAGATGATG
This sequence comes from Halorussus pelagicus, assembly GCF_004087835.1. Lineage (NCBI taxonomy): Archaea > Methanobacteriati > Methanobacteriota > Halobacteria > Halobacteriales > Haladaptataceae > Halorussus > Halorussus pelagicus. The sequence continues at coordinate 54,595 of NZ_CP035122.1, read as the reverse complement.
TAGGAGTTTTCGAAACTGTTCTCTTAGTCGAGAAATAAACACGTCACGCCACCGAGGGTGATGGTGAGCTGCTTCGATTGAATCATAACCTGATTCAAGAATAATAGTTCCATTTCGAGGCCCATGAGAATTCGAAGTTATTTCGTAGTCTATTTTATAATCTCTAAACTCCTCGATATTAATTTGTGCGGATGCTAGTTTATAACTTGAAGCTGCATGTACAGGACTGTTCAAGACGATTTCATACAGTTTCCCCTCAGCACCAATATATCCAATTTCATTATATTCTATATCTAATACCCGGTTACTGAATTCTAATTCATCACTTCCAGTATTTACGAAATTCCAAGTAGGCGTTTCTAGTGTAATCCGGACATCCTCTGCATTACCCCACCCCTTGTTCTCTAGTGTGAGAGGTATTGTTCCAGTAACCTTACCCCCATTGTTGCCAAACCCTTCGGCCTCAGCATGAATCCGTAATCCTGGCCGTCTAACTATGAATTTATAAAGAATAATAGCAGTCCCTATTATACCTGCAATAGCGCCATAAGAACTAATATGCGACGACATATTTTCCTTGTTTTTGCATATGCGTATAAACGTGCCTAATCTCGTTAGAAGCCCTCCGTCCCTCTTAGGAAGATATGAACAAGTCCTACACAATGATACAGCGAGAACAATAGACGGCGATTCAAAAGGGACTAAACCACCGAAGTGATACGTGCGTACCAGATGACTGACGGTCAACAGACGCTCCCTGGGGCGGAGGATTCTGACGATGTACTCAAGCTTCCAACTCTCAGAAACTATTTGTGGGAAGTCGCCGAACTTCTACGCGGTAGTATCGACGTCTTGGACTACAAGAACTACATTTTCAGGATGCTCTTCCCCAAGCGTGTTAACGACCGGTTTGAGGAGGAGACTGAGGAGACCGTCGCGCGCCCTCCAGCTTGAGTGCTGAATACCTGAGTGCGTCCGATAGCCCCCTTTTCTAAGACTCTGGATATACTACTTTGGGATCAGCTGTTGGCGGTCTGGCTTTCCTGATACACCTGCTGTCGAAGGTGCTTGGTGATGGCTTCTTGGACCTCTTCGTTGTCCATGAACTCAGCGAATAACTCTTGGTTCTGGTCCATACGATCGATGAACATGCTAGTGAGCGCGTCGTCGAACTCTAGGGCGAAGTTTTCCCGACTATTTGCCTGCGCAGACCGTCGAAGATGATCATCTTCCAGCGCATCTTCTTTCAATTGTTCCAGGAACAGTTGATCGGCTTCAGTAAAGTCCGTACCCAACTTCTCGTTAATCTTCTCGACGATAGTGGAGAGTTCGACTTCCTCGTCTTCGTTCGAACCTCCTGTTCCGGTTTCAGTTGGTCCCTCGACCTCTCCGTCGTTGGCGGTTAGTCCGATGGATCCCTCTTCCGACTTCTCTAACCGATAGTACTGGAGAGCGAGCTCATCGTCGAACTCTACGGACGGGTCAGCGGAACTTTTAGGCAACTCCTTATAGAGGAAGCGCCCGAAAGTGTAGAGCTTCTCTAGATGTGTGTCGGCATAGCTGACGATTTGAGACTGGAACTTGTACAGGCGAAGAAACGAGCGAAGGGTAGACCGGAACTCTTCTTGGGTCTCTTCGTCTTTCGCCACAAATTCGTCCCGAGGGGGCTGTACGAGGCTGCTTAGTTTCGCATGAGCTCCTTCCGTCCCCGTGTTCGTCGGGTCGAAAAACACCTCTGCAAAGCGGTCAACCTCGTTCTGGTCATAAATACGGAAACTGTCTAAATCAGAAGCCAACTGCTGAAGATGTTGCGGATCCGCCCTCTCGGAGGTAGTCGTCTTTCCATAGAATGGGTTGAAAGCTTCCTGAATCTCCTCCTGTTCGTTCTCGAAGTCCAAGACAAAGGTGTCCTCTTTCCCCGGATGAGTCCGGTTAAGACGAGACAAAGTCTGGACAGCCTGAATCCCGGAGAGCTTCTTGTCAACGTACATCGTGTGCAGGAGCGGCTGGTCAAATCCAGTTTGGTACTTGTCGGCGACAACGAGAACCTGATACTCCGGAGTGTCAAAGACATTCGGGAGCTCAGACTCTTTGATACCGTTGTTCATTCCCTCTTCGGTATAGCTTTCCCCATCGTCCTCTACCGTACCGGAGAAGGCGACCAACGATTTCAGGTCGTATCCGTTCTCCTCGATGTACTCGTCAATAGCCTTCTTGTAGCGAACTGCATGAGCACGGGACGACGTGACGATCATCGCCTTCGCTTTGCCGCCGATTTTGTGCTGCGTGTGCGTCCGGAAGTGTTCCACGATGATTTCGACTTTCTGCGCTACGTTGTGCGGGTGAAGTTTGAGGAATCGGGAGATAGCCTTCACGGCTTTCTGCTCAGGCACTTCCGGGTCCTCGTCAACTACCTTCGCAACGTTGCAGAACGTCTCGTAGGTCGTGTAGTTCTGGAGAACATTGAGAATGAATCCCTCGTCAATCGCCTGCTGCATCGAATATAGGTGGAACGGCTCGTGACCGCCGTCACCGTCCGGCTCGCCGAACGCCTGCAGGGTCTTTGCCTTCGGCGTCGCAGTGAACGCGAAGAAGCTGAGATTCTCCTGCTTGCTTCGAGCCTTCGCATTCTCGGCGATAGCGTCCTCCGAATCCTCAATCTCGTCTTCATCGATACCGGAGAGGATACCTTTCATCTCTGCGGACATCTCGCCGCTTTGGCTACTGTGGGCCTCGTCAACGACGACCGCGTAATCGCGCTCGGGCAGAGACTTGGCGTGTTCGATAACGTATGGGAACGTCTGTAGCGTGGTAATGATGACCGGCTTACCGGCCTCCAGCGCTTCAGCGAGTTCCTCGGACTTTGAACCACCCTCACCTTTGATAGGGTGAACGACGCCGGTCTTGTGGTCGAGCTCGTAGATCGTGTTGCGAAGTTGCTCGTCAAGCACCGTCCGATCAGTCACGACGACGACGCCGTCAAAGACCGCATCGTCGTTTTCATCGTGGAGAGAAACGAGTCGGTGAACAAGCCACGCTATGGACTTGCTTTTGCCACTCCCGGTAGAGTGCTGAATCAGGTAGTCCTCGCCAGGGCCTTGCTCACGGGCGCTATCGACCAACTGCCGAACGCACTCCAGTTGGTGATAGCGCGGGAAAATTATCGTCTCCTCTTCCTCGACCGTGATGCCGTCCTTCTTGATCTCCTCCGTGTCGATGTGGATGAAGCGCTGAAGGATGTCCATCCAACTATCCTTCGACCAGACCTCTTTCCAAAGGTACGCCGTTCGATGGTCGCCCTCTCGCGGAGGATTCCCGCCGCCTTTCTCGTGGCCCTTATTGAACGGGAGGAATTGGGTATCCTCGCCGTCAAGCTCGGTCGTGTAGTGGACTTCGTTCTGGTCGATAGCGAAGTGTACCAGCGCGCCGCGCTTGAACCGCAGTATGGGTTCACTCGAATCGCGGTCCTGCCTGTACTGTTCGCGGCCATCTCGGGTAGACTGGTTGGTGAGAGTGTTCTTCAGTTCAGCCGTCGCTACGGGGATACCGTTCACACTCAATGCGAGATCAACACTCAGATTGGGATTCGTCGCAGAGTGGTGGAGCTGCTGAGTAACACCGAGAATGTTCGCCTCGTACTTCTCCTGCAACTCGGGGTTGATGCCCGTGTTCGGCTGGAACGTCGCCAAGTCGATTTTGGTTCCTGTGGTGCGGAGGCCGTGACGTAGAAGTTCAAGCGTCCCCTGCCGTTCCAGAGCGCTCGTAAGTTCCTGAAGGAATCGTTCTCGGGCGTTCCCCTTGTAGGCGTTTTCGAGCTTCTCCCACGCCTCCGGCTGGGTATCCCTGACGAAGGAAACGACCTTGTCCGGGAAGATGCCCCGGTCGGCGTCGAAGTCTGTGCTCGGAACACGGGTGTAGCCGCGTTCGAGTAGGGCGGCAGCTATCTCGTCCTCGAACTTCTCCTCGTCGTAGGGCTTGTTCATATAGTGCTCTTACTCACACCTTTAGCTTCAGACATATCAATCTGGCCCGTGACTGCAGCGGTGATGAGGGCTTGGCGCTTCTCTTCTAGAAGATTGATGGTTTCCTCTACTCGGTCGATAAGTTCCCAGAGACGCGCTGTTTCAGTTTCGATGTGCTCGACAATTTCGCGTTGCTCATCGAGCGGCGGGAGAGGCGTCTTGAACGACTTGATATCGGGCATATAGATGGTCTTGTGCGTCGAGCCCTGCATTAGTCGGTCGAACTCTTGATCCATCGACCGGAAGACGTAGAGGAGATACTCCGGGAGAATCTCGTCACCGCAGACCCAATTGGCGAAGTCCTGTGAGGTCGCCATCGGTTTACCCATAATGCCAGAGAAGCCGACCGATGCAGTCCGGGAAAGGAATACAGTCCCTTCCGGTAGAAGATGGGCACCCGAGTTCTCCATCCCGAGTTCGCTGATCTGATTCTCCGTCTCGTGTAAGTAGCGCTTGCGCCCTTCGCGGAACGGCTTGATGTCGGATGTGGTGACCCACGGGATGTCGGTGTCTTCCCAATACTCGTCGTTAGAGCGGTCAGGAGTATGGCCGGAGTGGAGTTCGGCGACGAATCGAGTTCGGACTACATCCCAGTGTTCCGGGACTTCGCCTATCCAACTTGCTTCGACATCTGTCAGCGTATGATCGTCGCGAACTCCAGTAGTAACTGATTGTCGAATAGTTGCTTGTCGTTTGCTGTAAAGCAGTTTTGATATATCCTCAAATCCGCTCTTTGCCCGATTAAGAGAGGTTTCCCCGTCAGAGAGGAAATCAATAATCTGGTCTTGGAAGCCCTCGTTAGGGAGGGGTATTGTTACGTTCTTCGTATCCCCTGTAGTAATTCCATACCGCGTGACCCCGTTTGCGAGGTTTTCAAATTGCGTTTGTAGGAGACGTGATCTTAGGCAGTTGAATAGGAAACGGGGAGATATCGAAGACTTATCTGGCCGAATCAAAAACAAATGATACCCACAGACTACATCATCAAAATCTGTGGGAACATAGGCTGGAATCCCGATATCGTCCTTCGACTCTGAATCTTTTGTAATTAGAATATCTCCCTCTCGGAGACGAAAGCGGTTAGCTTTCGCTTCCGTTGTTGTCGCTTCCATGAATTCTATATCATCCGCTATCTCTTCATTATAATAGACATCTGTGTAGTTGCAGAGTCTAACGGAATCCTCATTGTCCGAGGATTTCTTATCGACATTGCTGGGGTAGACTTCTGAAACTGCTTTTAACGGAACTGTATCCCATTCTCTCACCGCTTCTGTGATAGCGTTTTGAAGCGTTTTTGCACCAGTCATATCTCCAGTTCCTCCAGAATATCGGTTATTCGATTCCTGTGCTCTCGAATTTCCTCATTTATGTTGTCTAAATCCCTTGGGTCTTCGTACTCGTAGAAGTACCGGTCAAAGTTAATCTCGTATCCCACAACTCCGAGCTTCTCATCTTGATCGTCGTGATACTTCCTGCTCTCGTTGATCCACGCGTTCTCTAGATACGGTGCTACCTCCTCTTCGAAGTACTCCCGTTGGTCCGTCCCAAGAGGCACGCGTTCGCGTTCGCGCAAGTCGCCGTCGTGCTCGGGGTTGCCGTTCCCGTCCCGGCAGATCTCGGCGCCGTCGTTCTGCTCGCCAAGCGCGCGCTCTATCGCGTTGTAGACGCTGTTACGCACGTCAACGCCGTGCATGTTGAATGCCAATTCCACTTCGTCGATGAACTCCTCACGGTCCATCCACTGTTGCTCTGAGTCAAGCGTCCTCAGCGCCTCCTTCACTGCTTCCTGTACCTCCTCATCACGGTTCGTGAATGCCCGCTCGTCGTCAAGGCTCTCAATACGCTCCTCGGTCGCTCGGAAGCTCATCCGTAGCGGCCGGTCGATGACGATACGGCGGTAGCCGAATTCTTCCGTAGGAACTACCTTGGAGCGACCATTCGCCTCCAGGTCGCCGAAGATGCGGGAAATCTCATCGATGTGCTCTTGCGTGAGTTTGTGGCGCTTCTCGCCGAGGCTCTCGTCCATCTCGGCGTAGAGGTCTTGGGCGTCGATGAGCTGGACCTTGTCTTCGCGCTTCTCGGGCTTATCGTTTGAGAGTACCCAAATATACGTGCGGATGCCGGTATTGTAGAAGAGATTCTCCGGAAGGCCGACGATGGCCTCCAGCCAGTCGTTTTCGAGAATCCAACGCCGGATCGCTGATTCTCCGCTGTTGGGGCCGCCGTTGAACAACGGAGAGCCGTTGAACACGATGGCGATACGCGAGCCGCCCTCCTCGGGCGACTTCATCTTGCTAATCATGTGCTGCAGGAAGAGGAATGCGCCGTCGCTCTTGCGCGGTGTCCCGGCACCGAAGCGGCCTGCATAACCTTGCTTGTCGTGCTCCCGCTCAATTTCCTCTTTGACCTTATTCCAAGAAACCCCGAACGGTGGATTGGACAGCATGTAGTCGAAACGCTGGCTCGGGAAGCCGTCTTCGGTGAAAGAGTTACCGTAGACGATGTTCTCGGGTTCCTGACCCTTGATGAGCATGTCCGAGTTACAGACCGCGTAGGACTCCGGATTAAGCTCCTGGCCGAAGACGTGGAGCTTCGCGTCGGTATTGAGTTCACGGACATACTCCTCGGCCACACTGAGCATCCCGCCTGTCCCACACGCTGGGTCGTAGACCGTACGGATGGCGTCCTGCTGTGTCAGCGCATCATCGTCCTCCTGGAATACCAGGTTCACCATCAACTCGATAACCTCCCGTGGTGTGAAGTGCTCACCAGCGGTCTCGTTGCTGAGTTCGTTGAATTTCCGGATGAGTTCCTCGTAGATGTAACCCATCTCCTCGTTCGGAACCTCCTCGGGGTGAAGGGGGAGCTCGGCGAACTGCCGAACTACCTTGTAGAGCAGGTCGGCGTCGTCGAGGCGCTCGATCTGGTGGTCAAACTCGAACTTCTCGAAAATCTCCGTAGTTTCCTCGTCGTACTGGTTGATGTAGTACTGGAGGTTCTCCGCAATGTCGTCGGGATCGTCACACAGCGATTCAAACGTGTACTCGCTGGTGTTGTATACTTGAGCGTCGGCAGCTTTCTTCAGCGACGGCGCAACGTTCTCGATACCTTGCTTCTGAAGTTGCTCGTGGCGTTCTAAGACAGCTTCTTTGTTCCGCTTGGTAACGCAGTCCAGGCGGCGAAGTACGGTCAAAGGTAGGATGACCTTTTGATACTCAGATTGCTTGTAATCCCCACGGAGAAGGTCTGCAATAGACCAAATGAAATCAGCCTTCTCGTTAAAATTCTCGACCATCTAGGATAGAGATTGTAATTAGGAGTCATAAATGGTACGAAGTTTCAGCCGGAGTACGAGGCACCAGAGGTGAAATCCAGATTGATGGCTCTCCACGTTAGTTACTTATCAGGCCAATTCTACAAGTTCCTCCACCGACGGATCGATCGGAATCCCGACCCGATCGTCCAGTTCGTGTTCGTAGTCCCGATACGCCCGCACGATCACGTCCACGACCTCAAACGCGAACGTGAACGTGAGCAACCCGTCGTAAGACGAAAGCTTCCGGAACCCTAGCCGCCGATAGCGTACTGCTGTAACTCGTTGTCGTACTTCGGCAGATCACATATGAGCGCCGAGACCTCCACGAAGTCCTTCTCCAACGCAACGTACTCTTCACTAAGCGCCGCCAGCGTCGAGAACTTCTCGCCCTCAAGTGGTGCGGGTACTTCTCGACGTCGTCAGTCACCAGCGTCGGCTCCTCGCCGTGGTCGAGGAAATGTTCTGTCCATTTGCCCCGTGGTCACGCGCGCTCAGAAATCGAGATCGAGAATTGCACACGTCGCGCGCCGTCCACGTACGCAGAACTGGCCGCGCTCGCGTATCCGGTTCGAGCGCCGGGCTGCATCGCTACTACCCAATGATGCCGTCTACCAGATAGCGTTCATTGGTTAGCCGCAAACTGAATTGGACTCTTCCCTACTCGAAAGATACCCGCGTGGCAGTCTGGGAGCGAGAAAGCGGATTGCACCACCGACACTACTAACCAATGAAACCCTTGCCGGAAACCCGCTCCATTGGTTAGCGCGCATTCGACGCCAGCTAGTGACACCGCGAACAGACGACGCCCTTCCTACTCGTCTCACCGCTGCACTCGGGATAGTCGGCGACGTCGAGCGCCGGGCCGTGTCGCTACTAACCAATGAAACCCTTCTAACCGATAGCACTCATTGGTTAGCAGTAGACCGAGTTTCGACTCCCGCTAACCAATGAAACCGTTGCCCGATAGCCGCTTCATTGGTTAGCGTGACACGCACCGTTTTCCACCGAGGTCGGAGACCGAGAGACAAAGAACAGCGAAAGAGTAGCAGTTCCGGGCGTTCGTCCGCTATGCGTCGGTTCCGTCGTCGGGCGCGCTGTATTCCTCCAACTCGACGCCGGTTAGCACGAGCCGCGTACTTTGCGAGGCGGCGACCTGCAGCACGCCGAGAAATGCGGTGGCGACGACCTCGGCGGTCCCGAGCGTGGGGGTTTCGAGTGTCCCGCCGTTACAGTCCCGGCAGTACACTCGTGGGAGGTTCCATTCGTCATGCCCGGCAGTCCGATACGCATAGACCGTGACGCAATGGCCGTCGTGCAAGTCCCGACCGCACCAACAGCACGTCCCCGTCGCTCCGGCAAGCCCGACCTGCAGACCACTAAGCACCTGCTCGACGTCGGTCTCGACGCGTACAGCCTCGGCGTCGCGGTCGGCGTACGCCATCTAGCGACACCTCCAACAGGCTACAGACAGTTCGCTGGCGATACGCTTTTCTTCGCGTAGGTTTGACTCGTACATGGCTTTTCGCTCCATTGGAAAGCCGTGGTCGCGGGTGTTCCAAGCACCCTCGGCCGTTCTCCGAGTAGAAGAGAACGCCCGTGTAGCCCCGGCTTTCCTAACTAGAACTATACACTTGTCTAACTTAAAACCACTGAAAGCATAACGCAAGATAGAACGCCTATACCGTGAAAAAACGACTGTTTCACACTCCCCGAACCGTACTTAAACTACGCTCGACACCGCTCACTCGTACCGGGGTAACCCTCATTCTCGAATTAGACCGCGCTAACCAATGCGGCTAGACGGAATTTGTCTTGCATTGGTTAGCGGGGTCTCGAAGACTGCTGGACGTTCCGCTCGTTTCCTTCGCGGTTTCGACGTCGTAAGCAACGACCTCGACGACCCTCGGACTGAGCGCGTGACTCGCCGCTCACGGGGTGACCCGACCGCAACCGCGCTTGCGTATCCGGTTCGAACGCCGGGCCACATCGCCACTAACCAATGACGCCGTCTACTGGCTAGCACTCATTGGTTAGCAGTAGGCCGGGTTTTGACTCCCGCTAACCAATGAAACCGTTGCCCGATAGCCGCTTCATTGGTTAGCGAGACGCGCACCATTTTCAGCGAGGTCGGATACCGAGAGAGAAAGAATAGCGATTGAGCGCGATGCTGACTAGCCGACCCTCGTCCGGCCCATTGTACTGTTCTAGCTTGACGCCCGTTAGGACCAACTACGTCGTCTGTGAGGCCGTCACCTGTCGCACGCCGGGGAAGGCAGTGGCGACGACCTTGGCCGTCCCAAGTGGGGATGTCTAGCGGAACTGCAAGAAGAATTTCCGCCATATGCGAGACCAGACTGGAATCAACACTCAGCCGACAGAAATTGAGATTGCATGAATATTGCCCAGAATCGGCTTTACGTCTTATTACTGTGTTGTTTCTCGGCAGCCGTCGTTGCTCGTTGGAGTCGGTCGGCGATGCGCTCGGGGTCTTTGACGTACGGAAGTGATTGCCGGTAGAAGCCGTACGGCGACTGGTCGACGGCCAGATCGGTCCGGTTGAGCGTGACCGTCGCTGCGTCCGTTCCGGGCGGTCCGGTCCAAAGACCTTGTTCGACCGAGACGGTTCGGATCGCCTCCAGCGGGACGCGCCACTGGACGGCGTCGAGTCGCGCGTCGTACGCGACCAACTCGTCGTCGTACAGCCGATACTCCATCGCCCCGAACGCCAACTCGAAGTGAGCGATACCCATCGACACGAAGCCCGCCACGGCCGCGACGAGCGCGACCCCGGTACCGACGACCCCTGCCGTCGGTCCGAGAGCGGACCCCGCGACGAACCCCACGACGACCACCGAGAAGAGAGCCGCGACTCGGGAGATGACGTTGAGTAGCTCCCACTCGATTCGGGGAACGACGCCGTCGAGCATCCCCGCGATTCGAACCGCGCGCTGGTCGGCCTGGAACCGCTCGACCGGTCGTCCTGACGGCATCGAAAGCTCGAACGGGTCTGCACCGGTCGGTGGCTCGTCCCGGCGCGTCTCGTAGGCGATTCGCCCGACCACGAGCAGGACTGCCACCGCGGTGAACCCGGCCGAGGGGTCGAAGTCAGCCCCCGCATGGACGGTGTCGATGCCGACCACTGGAAGCGTCATCAGAATCGGTCCAAGCCATCGCAGGCCGGGGAGAATCTGTTTAGCTGGCGGACGCTCCGAACGGACGAACTGCCGAAAGGCCCAGCCGTGCTTCACGAGGACCGCGAGACCACCGGCCGTCAGAATCCCGACCGTCGGCCACACCCGAACAGCGAACGGTGGCGCGAGGCTTGTCGCCGCCAGGCCGACAGCGACGACAGTCAGCGGTACCGCTGTGAACAGTCCGACCACGGCCGGTTTGAGGTTGTGTACCGCAATCGGTGGCAACCATCCGACCGGCTGGACGGTCCCCAGCTTCGGGGTGAAAAATCTGAACGGATTCGGGTCGCCGTTCCGGCGCATCGCCGGAGGTTCGGTCGGCGAGTTCTCCTCGCGTGGAGCCGCGACCACTGTCTGACAGAACCGCCGAGTCGTCCCACCAAGCAGGTCCATCCAGTACAGAAGTAGTACGACGTACAGCGAAAACGGATGGAGCAAGACCGCCGCGAGCGCGACAAAATCGACGGACAGCGCGGTAGCACGTCGGAAAATATTAGAAGCCATGTCTGTGAATTATTGGTGGTGCAAAAAAACCCGTCGTCAGTCGGTGCCGTTCGACTCAACAGGGGTCAATCTCGAGAATCTTCTCTGGCTTCCGATACAAACCGCTGATAGTCGTCGCTTAGTGGAGTCCCATCGCTTCGATTTGTTCTTGGTAGCGATTCCGGATCGTGACCTCCGTCACTTGGGCGACGTCGGCGACCTCGCGCTGGGTCTTTTTCTCGTTACAGAGGAGCGACGCCGCATAGATGGCCGCGGCCGCGAACCCCGTCGGTGACTTCCCCGAGAGCAGGCCTTGCTCGGCGGACTCGTCGATGATCTCGTTTGCCTTCATTTTCACTTCCTCGCCCACTCCAAGGTCGGAACTGAATCGTGGCACGTACTCTTTGGGGTCAACGGGCTTCATCTCAAGGCCGAGTTCTTGCGCGATGTATCGATACGTGCGGCCGATCTCTTTCTTTTCGACGCGAGAAACCTCGGCGACTTCGTCGAGACTCCGCGGGATACCCTCTTGGCGACAGCCAGCGTAGAGACAACTGGTCGCAATACCCTCGATGGACCGGCCACGAATCAGGTCTTCCTTGAGCGCCCGCCGATAGATGACCGACGACACCTCCCGAACCGACCGGGGGACGCCGAGCGCGGAGGCCATCCGGTCGATTTCTGAGAGGGCGAACTGCAGGTTACGCTCGCCCGCGTCCTTCGTTCGAATGCGCTCTTGCCACTTCCGAAGGCGACTCATCTGACTCCGCTTCTCCGAGGAAAGCGACCGACCATAGGCGTCCTTGTTCTTCCAGTCGATTTGGGTCGTCAGTCCCTTGTCGTGCATTGTCTGGGTCGTCGGCGCACCGACTCGACTCTTACTCTCGCGCTCACTATGATTAAACGCACGCCACTCCGGCCCACGGTCAATCACCTGGTCTTCGATCACGAGTCCACAGTTCTCACAAACGACCTCGTTACTATCACCGCTCGTAACAAGACTCCCGGAATGGCATTCAGGACACTGCTGACCCTCTCCCTCCTTCTCGGTCGTTTCTGCATCCGACGTAGATTCACGCGTCCGCTCACGCTGGCGATTTGGCCGGGCCATTAGCTTGACCCATACATAACCGTCTGCCCGTCTAATAAGTAAGGTTTTGCTTGGCAGACAGAATAAAAATACGCGTGGGTTCCGTTCTCACTTCGTCGGTAGTCGCCGTTAGCGACCGCAGACGGGTTTATTTACCTCATAGGGACTGAGGGCGTCGAGTTGGCGAAGCCTTCGAGGACGTTCATTGCCGAGCAACGCATCGACCACAGACCAGAGTGGCGGTCGTTCGAAGCTGACGAGCGCGAACACACACCATAGCTGCCAGTTACGTCCACTCAGTACCGTTCCGGTGGTTCGTTGAGTGTACTGTGATCACCAAACTCCAATTGATATTCGCTCCGGCCACAGACGCTGTTGGCGGTCTTTCTCCTAGCCTCCCCTCTCTATGTTTGTCGCTGGATGTCGCTGGAAGTGGTAGACCGACAGGTAGCCGTGGGGGTGTCACCGCCACGAGGACCCACCGTTGGGGGTGGTCTACACGTCGTCGCGGATCCAGTTCGGGGTCAACCGGGTTAGTTTGGGCGAGAGATCCGTCCCTCTCGGGGGCTACGTTGGTCCGGCCACTCCGTTATCCGGCCACCTCGTCTGTGGCCGGAGCGTCACTCTCACCGAGCGACGGTTCGCCAGGGAGGTCGGCGTCGTCGGTTAACACGACGACGTTCTCCTTGTAGCTGAGACCGTCCGCGGTACGTTTCTTCTGGGTGGTAATCAGCCGGTGTTTGCTCAGTTCACGCATGGCGTCGAGGGTGCGCCGGGCGAGTTCTTGGGCGTAGTTTTTCGAGACACCTTCTTCGTTGGCGCGAATCCAATCGGCGAGGTCCAAGGACTTCATGTAGACGCGCCACCCGCTGCTGCCGGTCGTCCAGAGTTGATACCGGTCGGGATTGTCGCGTTCTCGCCACGCTTTCGCGGCAAGCTCGTCGGTTTGCGGTTGGTGACGCTCGCAAGCATTTCGTCGTCATAGCGCGCAAGGCGTTGGAGCGGGAGAAGGTCGGTCGTGGAGTGCGCGACCGCGCCGCCGCGTTCGAGCGCGTCCTCTTCGCCGGGCAGTCGGGCGTCAGTTCGGCGCTTCGAGACCTTGGGTATTGGTCCATCGGCGCGGCCGGGGGTGGCGAGTTTCCCCACGAGTTCCATATCAAGGAGGAACCGTGAGCCGCGACGACCTCGTAGTCCACGACGTAGTGCCGGATAGCGATTCAACGGAGGTAGAGACGGAGTGAGCGAACCAGATTCTCCGACGCGAGTGGTCAAAACAGACGGTCGGTCGGCGGTCGTCTCGCGGCCGCTCCCGGTCGTGACTGTCGAAGAGCCGAACGCGAGGCGTGGGGCCGACGACTTGCAGAATCCCGGCGTCGGCGTCGATACGCTCGCCGAGGCGGTGCAGTCGAAGACGAACACGCTCGCTCGCGGGCTTCGCGGGCACGCCGAAGAGACGGTCTGTACGTGTGGGTGGAAGCCGACGAACGACAGGTTCAGCCACGACGACGGGTGTCCTGCGGAAGACGAGTGGCTTCCTGTGGAACCGGAGGGGTTGTCGTGGTAGCTACGCTTACAAATAGTGGAAGACGGTAGCGGATTAGTTTTTGCTAACGAAGGTCGTGTCTGCGTCGGACCAGTTTCCGTTCGCTATCCAGTGACGTTTGTAGTCGTAGGAGTCATAGATGCCCCAGTAGAGGCCATCGGACCGCTCTTCGTAAGCAGAAACGGCGACCGTATGTGGTCCGTATTCGGGATAGCCACTTTCTTCGGGAGAGCCGCCATCTGCCATCGTGAGCAGTGCCGGTTTGAAGTCGTAAAGGGATTGCTTCAAGTCGTGCGGAGAGTAATCGTACTGCGTGTTCGCCGAGTAGCTGTGCTGTCCGTTGGAGTATTCTTCGATTCCCGGAGCGATCTCACTGAGGGTTGTGTAAATGTCGTCGCCGGTATCCATGCGGTAGTGCATCCGGTCAATGAGTTCGTTTCTGGCGTCCCAGTCGTATTGACCAAGGCCCTCGTAGTAACCAATAACATTTGCACCTGCGTATGGCGCACAGCCATCGTAGTCGCCCCAGTAGTCGTCAGCATTCCCGAGGTAGTCGGGGTAGTAGTTATTACCCTTTACGTCACTCTTTCCTGCCTCATAATCTTGGGCGTAGCGAGGCATTCCATCGATAGCGACCGTACCGGGGAGCGAGGACGTTGAGACGGAATCTTGCGTTTCAACGGTACCGCTACTCTTGGACTCCGATGTGAGCCGGTCCCATCGAGAGTTTGCTGACGGGGTGTCAAAGTTTAGGTTCGATATGGGGGCTGAGTCAGGAAGCGGCTTAACGTAGCGGCCGCCAAGCTGGACGGCTTCTCGACCTTCAAGTTCGTAGTTGTAGGAGACGCCGCCCCGATAGAGCAGTCGGCCGGTTGGCTTTCGACCTTTCTTTTGAGCGATCTGTTTTGCATTGCTAACTCGCTGTTGGGGTGGCGTCGCGCGACTGTATTCGAGAATGGGGTTGTTAGACCGCTTTGCAGAGGCCGTTATATACCCGAGGTTGGTTCCGTTCTTGGTAATCGGGAAGACGTATGCTGATTTCTCGTATTTTGGAACTGGGTTAGTTCGGGTGTGCGTGTAGAACGTTTCCGGTTGGGAGAGTGATGCGGTAGCCCAGTCGCTGAATTCATCTCTCTTCGATAGTTGTTGTCGTTTCCGCTCAACGGCTTTTTTTGCAAGCCCTTTGGGAACACTCTGAGACTGGGTGGATTTGGCACTCGCCGTACTGACGCTCCCCAATCCAGCAAGGGTTGTACCTGCGACACTGAGGTGTTTGATTACTGTTCGACGACTAGCCTCGTGGCAATCATCTGCCATATAAGAAAATTACCACACCACATTATAAATCTATCTTACTTTTATTTTTATAATAATACATTACTGGGTTCTGGCGATTGTGAAATATTTCGTATGCATTAGATTAAAATATAGTCAATGCAACGCTTTTGCTTGGAGATGAGACGGAGGACCCGACTCCGGTGGAAATAGATGGTCTGGAACTATATTTCGGAGAAAATCAAAGAAGATGAGCAGGCAAGAAAACGCGCTACATTCGGTCTCGTAGTATCTACAGCCATGCTTGGAATTATTGCTGGATTTGCACTTACTTCAACCGGTGTCTTGAGACCCGATACGCTGCACGGGAAGGACAACCTTCCTGAAGATGAATTGGCAATACAGGGGGGGTATGCGAATGTATCAGCGAATAATTCCATAGACCGTGTGCGTCTAATCGTTACAAAAGGTAGTGAGTCCGTGGACTTCTCGGGAGTATCTGTAACGTGGCATGGGGTAAATGTGTCCACCTCGTTAGTAAGTGCGCCCGTTGAGGATATCGGCTCTGCCAAGTCCTCGATAAAGCAAAGCGAACGATTCGAAGTTGCGTCAGTCCACGACCAAGATAGTTCCTTCCCGGTCCTAAACGAGGAGAGTGATCGGTTTGAACTGGTATTCCATGTGGACGCAATAGAGGGGACACCGATCAAGAGTGGCCAAATAGTGACGCTTGAGTTTACACTACCGGACCGGTCTATCGTCGCTTATACAGTGGAGCTACCGACTTCGTTAGATGGAAAATCGACCGTCAAAGTGTAATCAGCGAGATTAGCTTTTATCAGCGACTCGAAATGCCCTCATACTTCTAAGTTACGTAGAAAGAGGGCCTCATAGAATCCATCTCATACCGTAATGACTGTGCTTCCCGGATTGTCTCCGCGTTTGTAGTTGGTGACGGAGACGACGAGTCGAAGGCAAAGCGCGAGGAACACCTGTGCTCGTGCTCACCCATTCGGGCCGGAGTAGCTCCCGTTCTCAGTTATGCCGCGCTAACCAATATGGCTAGACGGAATCTGTCTTGCATTGGTTAGCGTGGTCTCGGAGCCTGCTGGATGGTCTGCTCGTGGACTTCGGTCTTGACGTCGTCGGCAACGTCCCCGACGACGCCCGGACTAAGCATACCGCGGTCCTTGATCTTGGCGCGCTCCGTGTCCCGGCGAAGCGCAATTTCGCGCCGCGAGGTCCGCGATACGGGGAACTGTTGCGCCTCGCCACATGGCGACTAACTAATGTCGCCCGCTACTGGGGAGTAGTCATTGGTTAGCCGCAGACCGCATCTTGACTTTCCGCTCGAGCATTCGCGTGGTCGTCTAGGTGCGAAAAATCCGGTTGCACCAGCAATACCGCTACCCAATGGAACCACTGCCCGGAAACCTAATGATTAGTTAGCGTGAGACGCATCCTCTCAGCCGTTTTCAGCGAGGTCGTCGGTCTCGACGTGGACCACCTCCACCTCGATGACGCCGACCCCTACGTGTTCGTCCCCGCCGGGATTCAGAAGGGCGGCGAGACCTACGCCCGCGACACGCCAATCGAACTCCAGTCGTCGCTCGGCACTGCACGAGTCCTGCGCTATTACCTGCGCGACTGCTGGAAGGACACGACCGCGCTGTTCCCCTCCCGGTCCTCCTCGAGGCTCACGACCGACGTGCTCCGGAACGTCGTCCAGAAGTTCGCCGTCGAGGCCGAGGTCGAACCGTACCGCACCGAGAACAACGTACAGGTCGGCCCGGAACACGTCTCGCCGCACTTGCTTCGCCACTCGCTGTTCTACCGCGAGTTCGTCGAGAACGAGCGCCGACTCAAAGGGGTCTCTCTCCGGCTCCGGCATCGGCGACTCTCGACGACCGAGAAGTTCTACGCGAACCTGATTCGAGCATAAACGAAGTAGAAATATTTAATGATAACAGTTAGACTTCTAATTGGTGTAAGCCGAAAACAGGTTGTTCCGATACAGACAAACACTATTCATGACCGAATTATCGTCCCCGAACCGTCGAGTCCTCCTCGGAGCCGTAGTTGGTGTACTCGGAGCTGGATGTACAGGATATTTCGATGATGGGCCAAATTGCCCATTCGGTGTGACCGACCCAGATGATTCAGTAAAAGCCGTCGAGCAGTTCTCCGGCGGTGTCACAACTAGCAATCAACGAGAAAACGGAAGCTGTCGCCGATCGACGTCTACGGTCTGTGTACAATCGTCGATTCAACTGAATCCCGACCAAATCGATCGAGTGGAGGGCCGAACTGCAGATGGCGAGGTCGTTGTCGAGAAAACGGCGAATGAAACAGAGGTGTACCTCGAACTGGCCGAACTGTCGCAAGGCGAGACGGGAAACTACACTGTCCACTTCATCCGTGACGGCGAGTCAATCGCACACGGGAGTATAGACGTCGACTGTCGGACCGGATGAGAAGAGAGCAGCCAACTGTTCTTTGCCGTCAGGGTGTGTGAGACCCGGCCATCAGTCGGCGGCCTCTAGATCGGGTCCGAAATCGGCGTGACGAGATTGTTTGAGACGAGAGTCGAAAGGAGTAAGCTCACCGTCAAGGACAATGACTCTGAACACGCCGCGGCCGACGTGTTTGAGTTTGACGTGAAGGTCCCTGCGGACGTTTCCCTCGTCGTCGAGACCATCGAACTCTAGGTACTGTCTAGTTACGCGAAACCGGCAGACAGTGGTACGATGAACTCGCGGAAGGCGCGTGGAATTAGTGTCTGATAACTGTAATAGGGTCGAGATGCGATGAGCGGCGTGAATTCGCCGGTCTTACTCAACACCTCGACAAAGCTGCAGGAATCGCACCGTTTGATACCGGCCAAAGAGGCGCTGTATCGCCAGTCTATTCGAGAACTGCGCAACTAGACAGTGCCGACCGCCGGGCACTGTCTAGTTTACCTCCTTGACCGGCGTTTTTCCATCGAGTGCTTGATGCGGCCGCTAACGGTTGTAGTAATGCAAGAATTGTTCAACTCACTCGTGGACGCTCGCCCGACTGCCCACCCATGAGTTGTGGAAGCGGTCGATCCGGTTTTGAGTGTGTGAAACCATTTTTCGATAAGGTTTTGATCAGTGTAGTCGAGGTGACCGCTCAATCCGATTCGAAAGAGGGCAGTCAGATAGCCGTAGCCATCGACGAGAAACGTTGCGTCCGAGAAATCATGTTTCTCGGCGAGTCGATGCAGAAACCGACAAAATTGCTGTTGTTTCTCGAAGCGAACAGCCTGTTTCGTGGAGGCGGACAGCGAACGCCCTGACGGGCGTCGCCGTCCGCTCATCCTCCCAAGCTTCTTCTAAATCCGTCTCTAAGTTCTGTTTGAGCAGGTCTGCGAGCATCTTTAGCCAAGAAACTCCACGACCTGCTCGTTCCTCAAACTGCCTCAACTAGACAGTGCCTTCCAGCTGGAACCCTTTGAGAGTCGTTCAGAGGATTTCTCACTCATCTCAGGAGAACACGCAACTATCTAAGGTTTTAATTCTATTTAAGTATTTTTTGTAAAGATTTAATGCCGAAGTATGTAGCTTTTAACGTCCTGTTTTCGGGGACTGATTCAATAGGTTCCGTCTGAAAACCTCCGTCATCAAGACGGCAATCTAAAATAAACTTCTTCAGATCTTCTTTCATTTTCCAATTATATTCAATTATGTTAAGAATTGCTATAGAGTAATATGTGCTTAATAGATTTGGCTCCGATACGAGAGAGTTGCTTTCAAGATATGCATAACCCGACGAATTGATTCGTGACTGTCTTATCCAAGGTACTACGCTTGATTCAATTTTATTATTTTTATTTATAATATCTAAGCTAGCAACAGCAAAGAATGTAGACCTTTGGGTGGGTTTGTTTCCGTAACCGCCACTTTCGTTATGCATTTTGCAGATAAAGTCTAAAATAGCCTCTTTTTCATCACTATTAATGGCATAGTCATATTTATTGGCTAGCTTCAAAGAATAATATAACTCTGGTAACTCAATATTTCCTGAAATTATATATTCTCTGATGTTTTCTCTTAGGTCTGAAGTAGATAAAATATTGACTTCTTCAGAAAGAATTGTGAGTAGTTTGTAAAGAGATTCGAATCCCCCGACTATTTCTTCAATATTTGCCATAATTCTATCGGGTATTTTCGCAGGATGATAAGATTTTTCTAGTAAAGCCAGTAGATCAATAGCGTAGTAAGTTGACTCAAAATGCGGGTATGAAATGATAGTCGGTAAATAACCACCAGAAGTCATTCTGTGCTCCTGAACAAATGATCGGAGAGAGTCAGTATCAATATCCGCATCTATCTTCGATGACAGAGATGAAAAAACGGAAGTCCCATGAGGATCCGAGTAGTCTGCATTTTCCATAAAATTCATTCCTCCATCAGACAGTTGCGCATTTTCCAATTTCTCTTGGAGATCAATCGCCAAATCGCTTGGTTGTAAAGTTGTGTGCTCTAATATTAAATTTAGATGTTCAAGAATCGGTGCCGGAAGGTGAGGCTTAACCTTCAGTACGGCATTTATCCGTTTATTCACCATCTCTTTCCAATTTGTATATTGATTCAGATCAGAAACGCTATATCCGACTTCATGAAGTATGGCTACAACAAGAGCCGCTCGACCCAGACTTTCAACTTCAAGAGATTGATTTTGCCATATTTCTTCAAGCCGCCTTCTCGTACAATCTGCAACGGAGACATCATTTAATTTCGATGATATGCTTGCCGCGTAATATGTTGCAATTAAACTTCCTTCACCGTCTCTAGATGACCCTTCACGAGATACTTTAAATTGGTATAAGCCATTTGAAGTAGAAAACTTATTAATTTTGTTTTGTATGTTGTTAATTCCTGATACTCCATCTTTTTTCATGTCTAGAATATTTATTGCATTATAGTAATCACGGAGAGCTACTTCTTTTTGTGAAGATAGTGTTTGGTATCTACATTTTTGGAAATCTTTTTTTAGGGCAGAAGCTACTTCTTCAGTCAACTTTTCAGATGGTATAATAGTACCCAGGTTCTGAGACACTAACAAGAAATGATACGTAGAGTACAAATCTGGTCTGTGAGTTTGGAAGTCACTATGCCAGCCGTGTTCTTTTCTTGTTGAGTGAATTGCTTCTACCTCTTTCTGGAATTTCGATGTATCAAAAGAGTACATTGATTTAGGAAATGCAGGCCGTATTCGTCTTGTTTCTACGAAATCGTGAGCTGTTCAGTGATAGTGTGTGCAGTAGTATCAACAACTAACGTCATTGAGTCTGATTGCGTTGCGTTATACAGAGCGAACGCGTCACTTGCTTCGACACCCTTGTAAGAGTGTTCAGCTTTGAATCCGTCGAACGTATTAGTGTATTGCAGTTTTGTGTCCGAGACGAACCCGAATCTTCCGCCGCTCACGTCAATACTTGGAGACACACCACCGATTGAAAACGAAGATTTAATAGTTACTTTTGGGGTGGTCGGAGGGTTCTTTGCTTCTCTTCCTTCAGTGTAACTTCCTACACATAGCGTCGAACCTGAGCCACGGTATTTTGCAGTTACTCCACTGGAGTAAGAACCGCTCATGTCACTTGACAATGCCATGTTATACGTTCCTCCGTCTTGTTCGATCTCCCCACGCGTACTGTCAGATTTTTCCGCTAGTGTTCGAATCTGACCTTTGTCACGCATTTCCACCTGCTCCGGGGCTTTGCGACCGACAGCAGCAGCCTCCTTGTCAGTATCTATTTCAATAGTTTCGCCATTATGGGAAACTTCCACCGTTCCATCATTATCTTTTGAGGATTCATTTCTCTTGCCACTAGATTTTCCTTGAGAATTGTTACGAGATGCACTAGCAGCACCGGGAAGAAGCAGAGTCAATCCCGTCGCACCCACTCCACTAAGGAACTTTCGGCGTTTAGATTGCTGGTTGTTTGAGCTTGATTCATCATCGGTAACCACTTTGGAGGATTTATTCTCCATGACAAGTCCTTGTTATACTAACTACTTAATCTTTTCTAATCCGTATTATTTATACTAGAATTAACGAATATAGAGTATACTTGATCTATTAAAAATATAATAAATGCAGGTAATATCGTTGAAGCTCCTGTAATTTGAAGGCCGGTCCATTTTATCCACCCCTCATAACCACAATATTATCGAACAATACTATTCTTGAATACATATATAAATATGATAATAATCTCAAAAGCTACTAGTTTAATTATAATTCTAAAGTAAAATGCAACTACAATAGATATTATAAATATAGAAGAAGCTACAATTAACGGAGAGTGTGAGCCATATTTCTTTGATTCAATATAAATAAAAATAGATATTAATCCTTGTACAATCAAAAATATAGGAGTTCCAATACCGATGGCTGGCATATTTATGTGTTAGAACTGGTGTTATAAATACTTGATGATTTAGTATTAATCCTATTTTATATTTGTTATAATACATTTATTTGACGGCGTGTTTCTATTGCGTGATCCTTATACTACTAGTATGATAATATTTACAACCTGAGATATTAGCCGACTCCGGGCACGAGCTGACGACAGTCGGAGCGCCCGCGATGAGAAGAACCCCGACAAACTCGCCAAAGGCGACCTCCTCAAAGTCGAGTACGACTCCGTGAACGGCGAGTAGGCACAAACGCTCTCGAGGACCGTTGACGACGTAGATCAGACGACCGACGGCGGCGACGCCGACCACAAGACCGACGGTGGCCACGACGTCGCCGTGCCCCGCGGGTCGGCTGGCATCATCGACGCGATGGTTGCGGACGCGGACGCCGACCCTGATGAGGTGTCCGAGACGGACCTGAAACTCCTCGTCCAGCGCGATGAGCTACTTGAACGCACTCGTCTACGCTTCCACAGTCACGGAACTCTACCACACTCGACTGAACCAGACGATTAGCTTTCTCCACGAGCCTCACGAGCGCCGATACAGTCTAAGTCTCGACATCGCAGAGATCTTCAAGCCACTCCTCACTGACCGACTCTTGCTCTCGCTCACGCGACAGAGCCAGCTACAGCCAGCAGATTTCGAGGAGGAAGGCCGAGCGGTCTTGTTGACCGACGACGGGAAGCGTCTGCTCCGGCATTCGTTTGACGAGCGGTTATCAGAGACGCGGAAGCATCCGGGTATCGGGCGGTCGATTTCGTGGCGTCGTTGGATTCGCACCGAGTGCTATCAGGTGTCGAAGCACGTTCTCGGACTCAAAGAGTATAGTCCGACGACGGTGCGGTAGAATGTTCGTCGTAATCGTCTACGACGTGCAGGCCGAGAGAACCCAAAAAATCTGTAATTATCTCCGGCGGTGGCTCGACTGGCGGCAGAATAGCGTCTTCGATGGCCGTCTCACACAGAGTGAGTACGAGCGCGTCCTGACGTGGCTTCGGGCTTTCGTCAAGAACGGCGAACGGGTCCTCGTGTATACGACGACGAGAGAAGACTCGCTGGAGATCGAAGAGATTGGAGAAACACGCGACGAAACGCGGTTTCTGTAGAGTTGACGAGTGTGACTGTAAGGGGATTTAAGTCAGTATGCAGAATGTCGGGGGTGTACGTTAGTTCGAGCAAATTTTCGTGAAACCGGCGGTGAGAGACTGATACTGGTTGTTGATACGAGAGACTCTCTGGAAGGTACACACGACCGAATAGGCGAATGCTTTTGTGCCCCACCTACGACTGCAAACATGGTAGGTCGTAATCGGACCGAAGCCGGATTGAAAGTCTGCGGCGCGGCAGAACTCTACCGGGATTGGGAACGTCGTAATCGGACCGAGGCCGGATTGAAAGTTCGAGACCATCCGGGTGACGCCTGCCTCAACCGTCGTAATCGGACCGAAGCTGGATTGAAAGGGGCGACCACGGCGCACCTATCGACGCCGCGCGTGAGTCAAACGCGGACCGCCTCGACATCTACGTCTACGACCCCACGGCAGTCAAGGAACTCGGGTTCTGCCACGAGGGCAAAGGGCAGGCGGTGGACAATGCTGAATACTACGTACTCGACCTTTCAAAAGAAGAGTAACCCCACGGTCGCTCCGTTTCCGCTGTTCTCGTCCGCCTTCACCACCTTGACTACCAACTTCTACTGCTAACCCGCCGATTTCTCCCGCGAGACGCTCCAGAAACCCGGTTCTGCTCATCCAAAGTCGCGTCTACTGCCGCAAGATTCCATATAGCTAGATACGATTTATCAGATGAGTCTGAATCCTAATTCATCTGTTTCCGGCACTTTCAGGCATTCAATCGCCAGATATACTCTCTAGACAGTACACTTGTGATTAGCGCAGGAATCACAAGTAGATTTTAGTGGGTCCACGCCCTCGGCGAAGCATGAAACCGCCGAATCACTCAGCACTCGCCTTCTCAGCTGCGAAGCCCCCGGATTCAGCGGTCAAAACCAACTATGCCCACGCTACTCGACACGCGCTCCGAGCGTCACTCTCCCACGGCCGTCGTGTACCGCCATCGAGACTGTCACGCTCCCCACGTCGGCGGTGGTCGCTGTGTCTAACCGCAACCATGACGCACTCGATGAGCCGCTCGACGACTACCTGATCGACAAGTCCAAGGGCAACGATTCGGGGAACTACCGGCGGAACGCCAAGCGCGTCCTCGAAAGATGGAAAGACTGGACCAGCGACGAACGCTCGACGTACACGTTCACGGCGCTCGACGTGGACGACCTCGAAGCCTACGCCCGCCACTTGAAGCGGCGCACAAACGAATCTGACGGCCTCGCAGCGTCCTCGGCACGGAAGTATTTCGACTATGTACGAGCCTACCTCTCGTGGTGCCAGCGACGCGAGTACCTAACCGATAACCCGGCCGCGAAGGCCCGGCCGACCGACGCGCTCCCGGATGACGACCAGCGGAGCGAACATAGCCAGCAACTCTGGTCGCCTGCTCAACGGAATGCCATCATGGAGTTCGTGAACGAACGTGCCTACGAGGCGATAGACGAGCAGGGCGGGGACGCGCTCGCCGAGGCGCGCGACCGCGCGTTCGTCGCAACCATCGCCTACTCGGGCGTCCGTGGCGGCGAAATCCTCCGAGACCGGAACGACGACCGCCGCGACGGCGTTCGCTGGAAGGACGTAGACCTTGACGCCGGGACGATGCACGTCCTCGAAAAAGGGTCCCAAGAGTACCGGAAGACGGGCGTGCCGAAGCAAGCTGTCTCGGCGCTTGACCGCTGGCAGACGGTTTTCGACCCGCCGAGCGAGGAGTGGCCGGTCTTCCCGACGCTCCACGCGCCTTCGCTCGCGTCGGCCGTTGAAGACGCTCTCGACGCCGCGGGTAACGACGAGTCCGAAATCGAGGCGATGCGAGGCGACGCGACCGCGCTCGAACTCTGCTACGCCGAAGACATCGCTCCGCCCGCGCTCACGACGGCGGGCGGCCGAAGCCTCATGAAGCGCCTCTCGAAGGCCGCCGACGTGCCCGACCTCGACACCGACGACGGGGAGTATTTGGAACTCCACGGTGGTCGGCGCGGCGCTGGCGACACGCTCGTCCGCGAGAAGGGCTGGGAGCAGGCCCAGAAGCACCTCTTGCACGCCGACCCGAAGACGACGATGGAAGCGTATTCGCACATCTCGGCCGAGGAGACCGCCGAGGAGGCTGGGGAGGCATTTGATGAAGCCGATCAATGACTATTCATCATCACTGCCCTAGCCGCCAGCTATACCCTCGAAATTATACATAGCTTTTAATACCCAGTATGTGCTTTCTAAAATTATGGCTCCGTGGATACTCAGGACAGCACTCGCTATTCTTGGGACTGTGATAGCCCTATCTTTTGCAGCAGCTAACCATTTAATAGTAGTTGGTGTGATACTTGCCACCATAATATCAACTTTATACGACTACAAAGATGATATCAAGAAGAATCTCCAACTTAGTCGAAAGCCACTACTCATAGTAATTGGCGGTGCCGTAGTATTCCATATAATTGCATCCTACTTTGACCACTCTAATTACTCTGCTCCTATTCTCATCCTAGCAATATTAGTCGGAGCTATAATCTACTATCAAAACTCAAAAACGGCGAAGCTGACCGAGATGTAGGAAATAACAAATTTCTATATGGGGCTACCTGCGAACTAAAGTGCTTGTAGTGATGTCAACAGGGGAGTGATTGGCGGGTTGAGTACATTTCGAACTCGGTTGCCCACTCAGAAGCTGTATTCGTGATTTCAGCCGTCCAATCGAAGGTCCCAT
Source organism: Halorussus pelagicus (assembly GCF_004087835.1). Classification (NCBI taxonomy): domain Archaea; kingdom Methanobacteriati; phylum Methanobacteriota; class Halobacteria; order Halobacteriales; family Haladaptataceae; genus Halorussus; species Halorussus pelagicus. Next base: position 29,389 of record NZ_CP035122.1, on the reverse strand, counting down.
CCGGCTTCATCGTCATGCTAATTTCGTGCTGAGTCCGATTAGTAGTGCTGTCATTGTATGTTGTGAGCTGTGCGTACGATTCACTGTAGTAATTGTCTCCAGAACTGTCTCGATTCTTCCAGCCATTCCCCTCTAGAGTCCACCCGGAGACATCGTAGGCCTTCCAATTGGTACAGTAATCGCCGTCCCAGTTCCCTACGTTACCGCCAGAGGCGGACCAATCATACACTTGGCGATGATGAGCTTGATCACTTAAGTAGAGATCTTCGTTGGTTCCTGTGCGAGTGTGGACACCTCCTTCGTAATCCTCTGTCAGGTCAGAACCACTGTCTGAGTCCATTGAGGAGAGAGTACCGTCTGTACCACTCGAACATCCTTCATTACCGTCCTTCGACACTTTTTGCTTCTGACTTGGAACAACCTCAATCGCTAGAGGCCCGTCACCATTTGGTCCGATTCCGGACCGAACTTGGAATCGTGTGACACCAGTCTTCGAGACTTGGTTCGTGCCTGAGACCGAATAGGACATTTCGCCAGTATTATACTTTTCCACGACAATGGAATCAAGCTTGTGAAGCCCGGAGATACCGGTGTCGAACTTCTTAACCCCGGAGTGGCTTTTTGAAAGACTTTCAATGTTACTTGAACTAAGCGATTTGTCTCCGGAATTATCAGGAATTTTGATCGAGACCTTATCTACTACCTCTTTGCTCTGCGTTTGTGCCGCGCTGACGCCAGTGAGACTTCCAAAGGTGGCCATCGAGAGGGCGCTATTCTTTAGGACTGTACGACGAGTAGGGGTTCGATTTTCTTCGGACATCGCAAATGGTTGTTTGAACATACATATAATAAATCTATATAAAAAACAGTAGAATAAAAACTTATTACTGATGCAACTATTATGCCATGTCCAAAAACGAGCGAGGCAGTCAAGAATGCCGACCTCTTTCCCCTCGCAGTCCGAGACCGGGCACATCGTCGCCGACACGGTACGGTCACGTTTCCGGTCACTCGCCGACGAGGCAGACGTACAGGTTCTCGGCGAGCGCCCAAAGCCCCACATGGCCCGCCGATTCTGGTACACGGCCTACCAGCAAGCCACCGCGGGCCTGCTCGACCGACTCGAAGACATCGCTGAAGACCAAGGGAGCGCATCGGCCGAGGTCGTCGCACAGAACTACCTCTCGGACGAAGAGGTCCGACAGGCCCGTCGAGATGCGATGCGTGAGAAGTTGGCCGAAGCGTTCGAGAACGCAGACCGATAGGTCTCGTCTCTTCTACTTTTATTTCGCGCTCCGAAAAATTCAGCGTCGCGCTTAGACTTCGACTTCGTCGTCGTCCACGTCCACGGAGCGGTACGTGGACCGTCTCGACCCCGAGCAGTATGTGAATCGGGACGTACCGCTTCCGGGCGTCGATTACGGCTTCGCGGCCGGAGGGGCGTAGCCATGCTGGTGGAGTACATCGTCGGCGACGCGCTCGATGAACTCCGGTCGATGGACGCCGAGAGCGCGTCGGTCGTCCACCTCGATGATGCGTGGGCGCGGCCGATGCGGAACGGTGCGTTCGGCGTCAAGTACGATACGCACGCCTTCTCGGAAGACGACGACCACTTCGAGGACCACGATACTGGCCTGACGACCGCGGCGCTCGTCGGCGAGATTCACCGTGTCCTTCGGCCCGGTAGCCTGCTCGTCGCGGACACCGACGACTGGCTGTTGGGGCGGCTGTTAGACTACATCTCAAGCGAGTGGGGTGAACGCCAGTACGCGCTCGGGCAGGTGACGGCACTCTCCTCGGACAGCACGCCAGACTGCTCGACGCCGGGAATGTACCTCTCGACCGGCGGATACACGATGGTCCTCGCGTGGAAAGCGGCCTGTCCGGTCAGGCAGAGTCCACTGAACGTGCCCTGTCAACGCCAGCGCGACAACTGGGGCTGGTCGTCGGCGAAGTCACTCGCGCCGTATCGGGCCGTCTTGGAGACGTTCGACCTGCCGAGCAACGAGGTTGTAGTCCCGTGCGCCGGGACCGCGCCGATGGCGGTCGCCGCCGAACTGATTTGTAACAAGTACGAGGTGGTCTGTATCGACGTTGCGGAGGACGCGGGCGAGGCGTACGAACGACGGCGAACGGATGAGTTGAACGGCCAGCGGTCGCTCGGATTGTATTAAACCGGTATTCAAGATTTTGTAGGAGCGAATATCCAGTTGCAGCCGCTCAATTTATTATGGACCATCTATTATGATGTTTTTCCATGTCGAGGGAGAGAGACTTCGAGCGGTCCGCGAAAGACGATGCACCAACACAACGCGAATACCGAGACCTTCTCCGCGCCGCCAAGCGGTTAGATGGCGAGGATGAACTCAGATACACATTCATCACTCGCACAATGGGGGAACTAGGACTCCGCGCAGGCGAGGTCAGCCACATGCGACGGGACTGGATAGACCTTGAGCGTGGGCGAATCGAGATTCCAGCACACGACCCGTGCGACCACGGCCGCGACGGAGGGGTCTGTGGCTACTGTCGGTCACAAGCGAAGCAGGCAGTGAGCTACCGACCGGATGAACTAACGCTCGAAGGGGAACTTCAGCGCCGCTGGAAACCGAAATTAGACGCGTCGAACCGAAGCGTTATATACAATTTCGATGATTCGCTCTTCGACCTGTTCGATGTGTTCTTCCATCGCCACGAACGATTCCCGTGGTGCAGGTCGGCGTTCAACTGCTGGGTGAACGACCTCGCCGAGGAGAGCGACCTGATAGACGACAAGGATGAAATCTATCCTCATGCCCTACGCGGCTACGCCGCGCGGCGATTCGTCAAAAAGGGAATGCGAGCGCACACGCTTCGCCGACACATGGGGTGGGGAAGCGTCGAGGCGGCCTTAGACTATATCCGGATGGAAGCCGACGATATCGAAAATGAACTCACTCGAATCTTCGACTCGAACGGCAAATATTGAATTGGACTAGGGCGACTGCGAAACAGAGCTATGTCGTTCGGAGGTGGTCTGTGGAGGGTTCGTAGACCTCACCCTTGTGTTTCAGGTGGTCAATTTCATCTTCAAAACTCTCCCTCTCTATTTTGATTTCATGACTTCGCTCTTTGACCTTCTCGATTGGTGCGCCCTCCTGATGGTTGTCTTCAATCTCGGCGATAATCTGTTTCAAGTTCTTCATCCGGTCGCGCTCACTTTTTGAGGTTCCAGTTTCCACTACGTCTGCGTCGAACTGGCCTGTTTCGGGATCAACTCCAATGTCCTGTAGACACGAGCGCGTAATCTTGACGGCACGTTCGGCGTCCTCCTTTTCTACCTCGTCTGAAAGCCGCACGCGCGCACTCGCTTCGGAGAGTCGGACCAAGGCTTCCAGTTTCCGGGCAGTCACGGGGACCGGCGCGTCCTCGTCGGCCCCCTTTGTCCGGAGGTCCACGTAGAAGTCCTCGATGGTGTCTTTCGCCTCGTTGGTCATGGTCGGGAAGCAGTTGCGACGTGCGTAGGCGATATGCTTCCGGAGCAGGTCGGGGTCGATTTCGGGTGCGACCTGTTCGGCGGCTTCCTCGACCTCCGTCTCGGTAATGGTCGGTGCGGACATCTCCGAGCGTTGGGTGTGGAGTTCACCCGCGTAGTTCGCCTGCAAGACGTGGTCTGCGAGACGTTCGTCGTGCTGTTCATCCGGTTGGTCGGTCACGGTGAACAGCAGGTCGAACTGCGAAATCAGACCCGGTTCGAGGTCCACCTGCTCCCCAATTGGTTCGTACTGGTCGAAGCGGCCGTATTTGGGGTTCGCCGCTGCGAGGACTGCCGCTCGCGCCTGCAACTCCTTTTGAACCGATGCCTTGCTGATTTCGACGGTCTGCTCTTCAAGCACTGATTCGAGTGCTTTGCGTTCGTCGCTGCTGAATTTGCCGAGGTCGTCCAACCGAGCGAGACCGTGGTCGGCGAGCGGGAGTGTACCCGCTTTGACCGCCCACGTCTCTTGGCCGCCGCTGATGCGTTCCATAGACGCCGTTAGCCCAACCGACGAACTCCCCGTTCCCGATGCCGAGACGGTTCGGGGTGCGAGTCGGCCAGCGTAGTCGAGCAGGCGGCTCTTGGCGGTGCCGGGGTCGCCGATAAGCCCGACGTGGATGCTACCCCGAATCCGCGAGTCGTCGGGTAGATGCTTCGTCACGCCGGAGAACAGTTGCAGGATAATCGCCAGCTTTGCTTGGTCGTAGCCGTAGACGCGTGGTGCGTAGGAGCCGACCATCCGCTCGTAGATGTCGTCCGTTTGGGAGAGTTCGACTATGTCTTTCTTGTCGTCGTCAGAAATTTCGAGGCTGTAAGAGTCGTCGGGCCGTGGCCGGATCGAAACGCCACTGAGGTACTTGTCGGGGACCGTTGCGTCCATTCGGCCGTCGCTATCGAGCATGTGGAGGACGCCCGTCGCGGTCACGGTGTCGCCCGCTGTGACCTCGCCTGCAAGGTCGTCCTCGATTCGGACTTCGATGCTTACGCCATCGTCGGTCGTCGCGTCCGCTGGGCGCTGTTTCACGACGAGCGTCTGGGCGTCTACGAACTCCGACCGGTCATAGTTAATCTGGAACCGTCCCTGTCGCTCACAGCCCTGACACTCGTGGGGTTCCTGTTCGCCGCCCTGAACCATGTAGGTGAGTGTCCCGCATCGCTGACACTCGAAGGCTGTCTCTTGGAGTTGGCTCTGGACCCCAGAGGCACGCTCGACGGTGCCCTCGACCGCGACGAGCGTATGGAGATGCCGGGACCGTATCTCGTGGATATCGGTCGTTTTGTCGAGGTTTTCGACGCGGACGTGCGCTTGTCCGAGGTTTATGTCTACGGGGAGGTCGTAGAGTCGTAGCGCCTCTTCTGCGTACTCGCGTAACTGTTCGGGTTGCGAGAGGAAGTCGTCGGCGAGGTCCGAGTCGTAGCGGTAGAGGTCGGTCCAGTCGATATGGAGCGACCGCTGGTCGATAGGGTAGTTCTGTGCGAGGCGGCCGATTTCGTCGCTGTAGTACCGCCGGTAGAACTGCTCGAAGTTGTCGATGAGTTCCGTGTTCTCCGCTCGTGCCATTGTACCGGAAACGTGTGTCCTACTCTAAATTTCTTCGTAAACAGTAGTGTTGTGGTGTTAAACGGAGATTAGTCTAAATAACTTAAATAATTTATTTTTGATGTTTTAGTCTGTGATATGGACGGCACACCGTTTTCAGACCTTCTCGACTCCCGGGAGGACATTCCCGACCTCCGAGAGCGCGTTAAGCACATGGCGCGCGAGGCCCGCGCACAGGGCGACGACGCTACGGTCGAAGATTTCCTCGCAGACAAACGACTACGTCCAACCCTCGGACCGCGAGCGCGCCAGCGAGTACACGCCGACGTACGCACGGTAGCTACGTCGTTCGGAGGTGGTCGGTCGAAGGTTCATACAGCTCACCATTGTGTTTCAGTTTGTCAATCTCGTGTTCAACCTTCGACTGCTCCATGCCGATTTCGTCGGCGCGAACCATCACTTCATGAATGGGTGCGCCCCCACAGTAGTCCTCCTCAATTTCAGTGATAAGATGTTTCAGGTTCTTAATCCGGTCGCGTTGGGTTTTTGATCGACCGGTTTCTACCGTGTCAGCATCGTACTCGTCGTCCGGTTCCGGGTGGCAGATTCGGTCGAGGACCGACTCATGGAGATCAGTCGCACGGGCCACATCGTCGGGTATCACAGTCTCGGAGAGTCGAAGGCGAGCGAGAGCATCGGCTGTCCGTGCAACGGCTTCGACTGTTGGCTTTGGCACCATCTCGTGGTAGGAGTCGCGGTCCGAAAACGACTCAGTGAGCGACTGAAACTGGTTGGTGAATGAGTCCCGTGCGTTCTCTGAAATTTCGATGCAAGCCGCGAATCCGACGCCTGCCGACAGGACGACATTGAACAGGTCCGACTTCGTATTAACCGTCTTCTGGCGATTCCAGAGATCCCGAAATAGTAAGCCTGCGATCGTATTCTTCTCATCGGTTACGCATTCAAGCGCCTGTTGATACAGACGATGCGTCCCCTCTGGACTTTCGTCCCAGGCCAACTCCAGACTCGTATGGAGATGCTGGAACGCTTCTATCCATTCGTCGGTACTTGACTGGCTTTCCGAGTCTTCTCTCCGTGAATTACCAGAGGGCTCATCAACAACCGACTCCTGCACCTCCTCAAGTAGCCTGCTCAGTCAGGGTCACAGGACCCCTGCCTGTCTGGCCGCAGAAGACCCTCGTCGTTCACCCGCAACCTGAACCACTCCTCTCATCCCCTACATATGGCCCCTTTCTTTTGGACGAAAAAATCCATATACACACCCCGAATACAGCACTAAATCTGTGTAAAAGAAGAATCGGCGGTTCTAAGCGTGTAAAATTGGGTGCGAATCCGAGTTCAGGAATCATAGATTCACTAATTGGCTACGAATTGGCAGTAGAGACGCTAAAATGCGAGAACAACATCCCGAACACAAAGTTGGTATTTAATTGTGTACGAATGCGACTATCCGGGGGATCGGAACTCGGTGCGAAAATTGGCCGAAATGGCTACGAATTGGCAGTAGGGACGCTAAGATGCGAGAACAACATTCCGAACACAAAGGTAGTATTTAATTGTGTACGAATGCGACTATCCGGGGGATCGGAACTCAGTGCGAAAATTGGCCGAAATGGCCACGAATCTGTAGAAGCGACGCTAAAACGCCAGAACAACACGTTCCACAGAGACCAGCTATTGGTCAGACACAAAGATAGTTCGGCTGAAATGGCCAGAAATGGGCGCGAGAGGCGCTAAATTCGGTGCGAAAGGGTCTATCTTTTGCACTGGTTTGAACGTACACTAACAAGACAGGACCAAAACTGGTTAGCAAGCAGGGAGGAGAGACAACATTTGAGGGCGGAGACGAGGAGTAGCTGGACGGTTTCGCTAGTGTAGTACACCTACGCCGATGTAATTCCAGACTCGTCTTTGATAAAGTTATAATTTATTTCTACTCCGATTTTTGTATCTATACTCCGATCAAAATACTATCAGTTAGATGTCTATTTGGATGGAAGTAAAACTTTATTGACATCCGAGAATTCCGAATGAGCTTTGTGGGATTGAAATTGCTTCCTCATGTTATTAACAACTCGTACACGGTAGTTCCAGACGACCACTTTCGGGATTGAAGCCACCGCTGTCTTGTGGTTTGTCAGTATTTGCTCCGTTCGACCACCTTTGCCGAGTGGAAGCACCGACACCCCACGTTTCGAGTTAAAATGCTAGCTATTCCAGATTATCTTTATTGAGTGGAAGCACCGACACCCCACGTTTCGAGTTAAAATGCTAGCTATTCCAGATTATCTTTATTGAGTGGAAGCACCGACACCCCACGTTTCGAGTTAAAATGCTAGCTATTCCAGATTATCTTTATTGAGTGGAAGCACCGACACCCCACGTTTCGAGTTAAAACGCTAGCTATTCCAGACTATCTTTATTGAGTGGAAGCACCAACACCCCACGTTTCGAGTTAAAACGCTAGCTATTCCAGACTATCTTTATTGAGTGGAAGCACCAACACCCCACGTTTCGAGTTAAAATGCTATCTATTTCAGACTATCTTTATTGAGTGGAAGCACCAACACCCCACGTTTCGAGTTAAAATGCTATCTATTCCAGATTATCTTTATTGAGTGGAAGCACCGACACCCCACGTTTCGAGTTAAAACGCTAGCTGTTCCAGACCTCCCCATCCTTGTTGGATTAAACCTCGTCGCGCTTGCTGCTGTCGAACGACTCCTCTGTAGTTCACACTAACCAATGTAGACCCCGTCTCGTCTAGCGACATTGGTTAGCTGGATATAGGCGCTAATTCCCCACCCTCAACGGAGCGACCGAGGGAAGCGGAGTAGGGTAGCGATACAGCGCCGTCATCGCCTGTTCTCTCAGCCATACGGTTACAGGCCCACAGGCCCACGTAGTCGCAACGTTTTGCATTGGGGTACCGCATAGTAGCACGAACCTAATGGAATACGACCTCGATTCGGGAGCGCATTCGACGTACTCCTGCACTACCACCTGATACTCACCACAAAGTATCGGTGCGGAGTGCTAACCGAAGAACGAACCCAATTCATTTGTGGGGTCATCAACGGGTTCACGGACAAGTACGGTGTCAAACTGACGAATCTCGACGGAGAGGACGACCACGTCCACATTCTGTTCCGAGCGAAACCCACCACGGACCTCGTGAAGTTCATCAACACGGTCAAGGGCGCGACCGTCCGCCGTATCCGAAACGAGTACGAGGACGAACTGAAGACCGAACTGTGGGGCGACTCGTTCTGGAACGACTCGTACTGTCTCATCTCGACGGGACAGGTGTCTCTGGATGTGCTGAAACAGTACGTCGAGAACCAGCGGGAAAGTTGATGTACTACGCCTACAAGTACCGTCTCAAGCCGTCCGACGCCCACCGAGAGGAGTTGGACCGCCACCGCGATATTTGCAGGCAACTCTACAACCACACGCTCTACCGCCCCAACGAGTACCAAGACGAACACGACGAACTGCCGTCGATGACCACGCTACGGTCGGAACTCCCCGACCCCAAGCAGTGGTGGGATGGCCTCTCAGACGTGTACTCGAAGTTCTCCAAACCGTCGTGGAACGGCTGTTCGACAACCTCAAAGGACTCTCGGCGCTCAAGAAGAACGGCTACGGCGTCGGTCAACTCAAATGGAAGCCGCCACGGGAGTTCCGCAGTTTCACCTACAGTCAGTCTGGCTTCAAGCTCGACAAGAAGGGCGGTCAGACTGTCCTATCACTCTCGAAACTCGCGGATATACCGATTCGGCTCCACCGGCCCATCCCCGACGACGCGAAACTCAAGCAGGTCACGCTCAAGAAAGAGCCGACGGGCGAGTGGTTCGCCACGTTCGGCGTCAAAGTTAACCACGAACCACCCGAACCGCCTGCGAATCCCGAGCGGTGCGTCGGTATCGACGTGGGGATTCTCACGTACGCCCACGACACCGATGGAACCGCCGTGGGGTCGCTCGACCTCTCGGCCGAACGGAAGCGACTGGAACTCGAACAACGGTCACTCTCGCGGAAACAGCACGGGTCAAACAACTGGGAGGGGCAACGGCGGCGGGTCGCGGAGTGTCACGCCGACCTCCGACGGAAACGGCGCGACTTCCTCCACAAGCTCTCGAACTACTACGCTCGGGAGTACGAACTTGTGGCGGTCGAAGACCTGAACGTGAAGGGGATGATGGAATCGCCGTCGAATAGCCGCAACACGGCGTCGGCAGCGTGGCGAACGTTCCTCTCGTTGCTCGAATACAAGTGCGCCCGTAAAGGGACGCACTTCGTGGCGGTCAACCCGAGAGAGACGACGAAAGAGTGCGCGGCGTGCGGTGTCGAGACGGAGAAGCCGCTGTGGGTCCGTGAACACTCCTGTCCCGCCTGCGGGTTTGAGGCGGACAGGGACGCGAACGCGGCGTGGAACATTCTTTCTCGCGGCCTCGAAGACGTAGGAGTGGGACACTCCGAAGGAACGCCTGTGGAGACTGCGCTCCCTGCGGATACCTCGGTATCTGCAAAGCGTGTCGTGGAAACAGGAAGCCCTACCCTCAACGAGCGAATGGCGTCAGCCGTGAGCGAGTAGGTTAGGGTAGTTCACTCGTACCCGCTAGTGCCCGAGAGATATTCTAAGAGCTGTATTGCGAGTTGTTTGTTTAGTCTTCGGTTTGCGTTTCCACACTGAGGGGAGTGGATACACGATGGGCACCCATCTACACAGGAACAGGAGCGAAGCATCTCAAGTGTCCGGGCGAGAAGCGTATCGAGTTGGCCGTATGCCTCGCGTGTCAGTCCGACTCCACCAGGATGAGCGTCGTGGACGAAAATCGTACTCTGGTCCGTGTACTCGTGGTACGTCGTTGAGAGTCCACCAATATCGTGGCGGGCACAGAGGATTTCGAGCGGGAAAAGCGAAATAAGGGCGTGTTCGATACCGTGAATACTTCCGAGGAAGCCCTCGTCACTCTCGCTTGCGGCCTTGATGTCTTGTTCTAGGTGAGGTGGAACGGTGAAGTAGAGTCCACGAGTTCGGATTGTCCGTTCGGGTAACGGCTCATCGAAGGTTTGTTCGACGCCGTCCTCGTCGGCAGGATGGTCGTACAACATGTAGCCGGTGACCTCCTCGGCTACAGTAAGATCTGCAAAGCTAATGGAGACTGTCTTGTTCGATGTTAGGTGTCCGGTTTCGAGAGTCTCCTCGACTGTAATCCGTTTCTCCGTGAGTGGGCGGGTGTATCCCATCGTCTCAACGGATTCAAGAAAGACGCGGTCGGCGTCGAAGTCGGCTTCTCGAACGCGATAGGTTTCTTTCTGGTGATGGTAGATTGCGCCGGGGTGGGCGTCACGGAGGGCATCACCGAAGGGGAGCGTAGTCAGAGTTGTCTCTCGAAGCTGGTCGTATAACTCAATCTGTCGGTCGTCAATCGACCTGATGTCCATCGAGTGTTGCGGGCTGGCGTCTTCGACGTATTCCCAACGTGAACCATGTTGCGTGTTGAAACGCTCTAGTGTGCCTGCTTCGTCAAGCGAGCCGACGGTTTCGGGGTACTGATCGCCGAAGTAGGTGTCGTCGTCGGTACGCAGGTAGAGTTCGTCGGCGGCACAGCAGATGTGATCGTCCAGAATCTGTGTGTTTGCTGGATTGACTGCTGCTTGTTCTGGCTCCCCGTCAAAGAGGACGTCAGGGTTCGCCATGCAGTATTGGTCGAGTGGGTTCGGACTTGCAACCAGAACGACGAGGCTTGGGTTCTGGCCGCGGCCAGCGCGGCCTGCTCGCTGGAACGTGCTCATACTTGTGCCGGGATGGCCGTCAAGAAGGACAGCGTCGAGACTACCCACGTCGATACCGAGTTCGAGAGCGTTGGTACTCCAGACACCACGAACGTCACCGTTCCGAAGGTCGTTTTCGATGGTTGTGCGGCGCTCATCGGAGAGAGCCGAGTGGTAGGCTGTGATCTGGTCAGCGAGGTCGTGTTCGCCTCGTTTTCGAAGCCGGTTGTCACACCAGTTTGCGTATTGTTCGGCACCTTGCCGGGCGCGTGTGAAGACAAGAGTTTGGTATCCGCGCTGGACGAGGTCACAGAAGAGTCGGACCGTCTCGGGGTGATTGGATCGGCGTTCGCCGCCACGGAGTTCGTTCTGGTGAGGGAGTTCGACCGGCGGTGCTGTTAGCTGGTCGGGCGCGTCTACAGTAGGAGCGTCGGCGGCGTCATCCTTTGAGTCGTCTGTGTCATCTTTTCTGATTGGTGGGTTCCAGAAAACCCAGTGACGGGGGCCAGTTGCGCTGGCGTCGTCATCAACGAGTCTAAACTGTTCTGCGGGTTGGCCGGTTACGGTGGCCGCATGCTCGATAGGGTTGCCGATGGTCGCGGAACAGCAGACGTACTGGGGTGTCGAGTCGTGGTATTCAGCGAGGCGAGAGAGGCGGCGGAAAATGAGTGAGACGTGACTGCCGAAGATGCCACGAAACTCGTGGACTTCGTCGATAACAATAGTGTTGAGTTGCTGGAAGAGCCAGCGCCAATGGGATGGAGAGTTTGCATACGGGAGGAAACTCTGGTGGAGCATATCGGGCGTCGTCAACACGATATCCGGTTGTCGAGCACGAATGTCACGGCGTTCCTGCTTCGATGTATCACCAGTATACGTTGCGACATTGACGCGTGCGTCGAAGCCGAGATCAGCGGCGATATCGGCGAGGGTGTCTGCTTGGTCGTTGATAAGTGCAGTCATCGGGGCAACGTAGAGCGTCTTCCCGTTGTGGTCAAAAGCACGTTCAAGTGTAGGCACTGTGTACGCTAGACTTTTTCCGCTCGCGGTCGGCGTTGCAAGGACAACGTGATCACCGGACCGAATAGCGTCAAGGGCATCGGCTTGATGCTGATAAAGTTCGTCAATATCGCGTCGCTCAAGCGCACGGGCAACGAGCGGCTCAAGATTGACGCTCGTCGTTTCGGCGTCTGTCTCCGGAATACAATCGTGGTGTACAATCTGTCCTTCGTAGTACGGCCGGTCTCGCAACCACTCAATAGTTTTCTCCATGAATAGGTCCCTGTTTATATCAGAGTCCTATCCTTCGTCTGTGTTGTAACTTTCCGAATGCTATAGAGTGAATTTCTACTGCAGATCTCCGGTAAAGGTGATACTCCAGAACCGTATTCCGAGCAACACAGGATAGTGCACAGTAAATGTGTGGTGAAATCATCCAAGCGTGCGATTCAGTCAAAGCAACTTGTGTATTAGAGAAGGTGGGAGTTTGAGAAGCAGAAATAGAATGCTATTCAGGCTATTTAATCTATTCAGGCTATTTCGAGGTGCTATTTGTCCGATTGCGAGGATATCTGCTCTCTTGCTTCTTCGAATCGTTCGGCGACCTCGTTGACGAGGTCTTCTTCGACAACGGTCCGGAGGAGTGCGTCGGTCATCTCGCGGACAACGATGTTCTGGTAGCCTCGTTCGCTCAGTTCCCGTTCGAGTTCATAGTTCAGCCACGAGTCGAAGTCCTCAATGGAGTCTTGACGGGCGTAGAAGGGACGTTGCTGGGCCTCCTCGTACATGAACGCGCTCTCTTTCATCGGGTCGTGTTCCTCAAGTGATTCTTTGGCTGAGGATTCATCGGTTGATGTCTGTGAGTGTGGCGACGGCTCGGTGTCGTTCTGTTCGTCGGAGTCGTCTTCGAGTGTCTGGCTGAGATCCGCGAACGGGTCATCGTCAGTCATGGCGGACCACCTCGCCAGCTTCGACGATGTGGGCGAGTTCGTCGAAGCACTTCAGCTGGTCACAGTCAGGATCGTAATCCAGTAGCGGTTTCCGTTCGCCGTAGGCTTTCGTGATGCTGGTCCGGTCTCGAATTCCAGGTGTTGGGTTAATGTCGCCTGTGTCGACGGCATCCCAGTCGGTAATACGGGCGAAGTTGGGGATGCGGTCCTGCAGGCTGTCGTGAGAGTTGAGCCGTTCGAGAAGTTGACGGTCTTGGGTTTGCTGGTCGATGCGGCCGCTGAGCATGTTCGGAACGAGTGCGAGGACGTCGACGTCCATGTGCTTTCGGAGCGGGGAGATTTGGCGTTCGATGGTGCGTTCGAGTCCAGACATGGCTTCGTTGCCAGGAGCGAGTGGGAGAATGAGATTGGTCGTTGCGACGAGGGCGTTGTCTGTGAGCCGGGAGCGGTAGGCTGGCGAGTCGGTGACGATAAAGTCGTATTCGTCGTTGAGGAGTGGGTCGATGACTTCTCGTTTGAGGAGGGCAGACGGCTGGAAGACGTCTCCGACGACGATTTCGCGTTCGACTTGTTCGAGGTTCTCGGTCGATGGAAGAATATCGAACTGGTGGTCGGTATTGTAGATGGTCGTGGTTGGATCGGCGTCGTTGAAGAAGACATCGCCGATAGTTTCGTCGGTGTCGTGGTAGTGGTCGTCGAAGCCGAGGCCGACAGAGGCGTGGCCGTTCGGGTCAAGATCGATGAGAAGAACGTCATGGTCGTGAGCGGCGAGTTGACGAGCGAGGTTGACGGCGATAGTTGACTTACCGACACCACCCTTGAGCATGCAGACGGAGACAGCACGAGAATTTCCGTCGGTGTCGAGCGCTTCGTATGGACTATTCAGACTATTTGTTCTATCTATGCTATTCGTGCTATTTTCACTACTCATACTATCTGTCGATACCTACGCGATTAACTTATAGCTATCCATAGATAGCGTGGATAGTTTGAATAGCAGGCTATTCATGAATAGCAGGAATAGGTGAGAGGGGAAATCGTGGTTGAAAGTGGTGAAAAAAGCGGTCGGCAGATTCACGAGAGTCAAACTGGGGGTACTCGCAATTGTAGTATAGGCTGTCATTGGCGAGCAGAGTCGGGTAGAAAGAGAACCCCCACACCCCGTGTGCGAAATGAAATTGGACAGGAGGTGTGGGTGGGGTGCTGTCGAACTCAATCAAAATACACGGGTAACGCAGGATTTCAGCAGGTAGAATAGTTCTACAGTAGATTTTAAAGAATGCTATATAATTAGAAACCTTTATACCTGTACTCTTTAAACAACATCCGCACTGCAGTTTGTCGCTATTGTATGAATATCCACATTTCTCGTCATTATAGTCAAATCATTTCTACTTGATTAATGTCTCAGCGAAGTGCTCTTCCAACAAAGTACCGTTTTAGCTGCTCTAACAAGACTTCTCTCGTTTCTACTGTTAGCAACGTTCCGTACTACTCTACCGATTTCATTTCGCACACGGGGTGTGGGGGTTGATGAAGAATCCGTTATACTTGTTTCGACCAGCGTTTACTTCCTTGCTCTGTGTTACTCTCCGTCTTTTCACCCCGCTGAAATCGTGTCTTTCATGGCTTACACTCTGTATTAGAAACACTATGAGTAACTACGCGTTTTCATTTTGCACGCGGGGTCTCTTCCGAGGGTGACTTTGCCCACGGTCTAACGTCTCTTCACTGTGCTCTCTGTATCAGCCTGCTATACCCAGAATTCACCGAATTTGATATCGCACACGGTTCCCGCAACTATTTATGTAGAGGCATACTCATCGCTACTATGGCCGATGACGACCAACAGTCCCTCTCCCAATCCATCAAGAGCCGTCTTCAGGAAGGCGTTCAGAACTCCGTCTTCAAAGACAAGGGACTGCTTGATCCAGACGCCGTCATCGACGAAGACAGAATCGTCGGCCGCGACCAACAGCTAGACGACATCATCACGTATCTCCGACCGGTGCTTCAGGGCAACCGTCCTCCCAATATGCTTCTTTACGGTCCGTCAGGGACCGGGAAATCGCTTATTATCAATGCCGTCTGCCAGCAAATCCTCGAACTGGCGGACGCACAAGGCGACCAGTTCGGCGTCATCAAGACCAACTGTCAGACAATCAAATCCCACGACCGTGCCGTCTATCGACTCGTCGAAAACGCGGCCGTCGAAGCCGGTGTTGAGGCTGGCGTTCCAGAAAGCGGTGTCTCGACTGACCGGAAGTTGAATCGATTCTACGAGATTTTGAGTGACCACTTTGACTCCGTCATTATCATCCTTGACGAGGTTGACCTCCTCGTTGGCCGTCAACGTGACCCCAACGACGAACCCGCGTACTCGAAATTGCTGTATCAGCTCTCGCGAGCGTCTCAACTCGGCCACATCGAGGGACACATCTCGGTCGCTGCGCTCACTAATGACCCTCGCTTCATGGAGGAGCTTGATGGACGAGCGGAAAGTTCCTTCAATCCACAAGACGTCGTGTTCTCAGATTATGATGCCAACCAGCTCCAGTCGATTCTGGAACGACGACGTGACGCCTATCAGGAGGGCGTCCTCGAAGACGGTATCATTCCACTCAGTTCGGCGTTTGCGGCGCAGGACCACGGTGACGCACGCAAAGCAATCGACTTGTTCCGGAAAGCTGGCGAGATTGCGGATCGCCGGAGCGAGGAGACCGTACGAGAAGAGCACGTCCGTGATGCGCAGGAGGAGGCCGAGCGCGACCGCACGCTGACACAGATGCAGGGACTCTCGACCCAGAAGAAACTCTCGCTCTATGCCACTGCCGTCGTCCCTATCTATTCCGAGCGGAATCTCAACGCAGTCCCGAACACTATTGCATACCGCGTCTATCAATCTCTCACCGAGATGCTAGATGTCGTGAAAAAGTCTCGTGATTCGTATCTTCGGTATATGAGAGAAGCGGAGACGTATAATTTCGTCACGTCCGAGAAACGCGGCCGTGGATACGGTAGCGGTGTCCACAAAGAATACACATTCATTGATGATCCCGAAGTCGTCGCTGAGACTCTCGAGACAGATATCAGACTCGAAGATGTCGAACGTGACGAAGGCTTGCTCAGGTCGATAGTCAACACGCAGGTCAAGGATTTCTTTGGAGGGCATGATTGACGCCGAGTGAACCTCGTTCGGGATTTCATTTCGCACACGGGGTGTCCCCCTGTGCGTGAAAGACACGTCGGTGGCGTCCCGTATCGACGTGCGAAATTTCATTTTGCACACGGGGTGTCTCGATTCTCTTGCTTTTTATCGACGATAGAATCTATCGCTGAATTCATTTCTCACACGGGGTGGTCACGTACCGAGTAGTCCTTATCATCATCACAGGGACGACTGCCGACGAAGCCGAATCAGCGGGAATGTAGACTGTTCTCATCGCTATAGTGGGTAGCAAACTCGAAGAACCGGCCGTCTCCACCGACGACGAGTTTGCGCTCGGGAAACTCCTTGAGGAGAGTCGTGTCGGGTTTCAATGCCGTGGTGGCTTTTCTGGGTTCTGCGACCACTTCCCGCCCTTCAACCTCAAAGCTGTGCTCGGGCAGTTTCAATGCCGTGGTGGCTTTTCTGGGTTCTGCGACCGTCCACCATTATCCCGAGGCTCATGGCCTGAATGTTTCAATGCCGTGGTGGCTTTTCTGGGTTCTGCGACGTTCCGACTTCGACACTCCGGTTGCATTGCTCGTGTTTCAATGCCGTGGTGGCTTTTCTGGGTTCTGCGACAGGTAAACTCAAACTTCGTCGTCAGAGGCAAGGATAGGTTTCAATGCCGTGGTGGCTTTTCTGGGTTCTGCGACCGGTTGGGTCCCCGGAAACGGCGACGGCGAAGGGGACGGGTTTCAATGCCGTGGTGGCTTTTCTGGGTTCTGCGACAGTCGTTCCGTTTGTCGAGAAGGGCAACGACCCCGACGTTTCAATGCCGTGGTGGCTTTTCTGGGTTCTGCGACGTTCCTCAAAATTGCAGGACAGGCGGAAGGCGTCTTGTTTCAATGCCGTGGTGGCTTTTCTGGGTTCTGCGACTCGAGAAGGGTGACCTCGACGAACAGATCATCGCGTTGTTTCAATGCCGTGGTGGCTTTTCTGGGTTCTGCGACATTACCAAGAGCGTGCCCGAACGCAGACGGAGTGTTTCAATGCCGTGGTGGCTTTTCTGGGTTCTGCGACGCCGACCTTCGAACCGGCTTCGACTACGTTCAGGAGTTTCAATGCCGTGGTGGCTTTTCTGGGTTCTGCGACGCGACCACCAGAACGCCGAGAATCCGCACTCCGACTCGTTTCAATGCCGTGGTGGCTTTTCTGGGTTCTGCGACTCGCCGACCCGACGCCAGCACGATTTGACCTCGGTCTTGTTTCAATGCCGTGGTGGCTTTTCTGGGTTCTGCGACATTCTGTTCCTGTTCCACTCGCGCGTCGTTCTGGTGTTTCAATGCCGTGGTGGCTTTTCTGGGTTCTGCGACCACCGTCGGGATGGTGCCCGCGAGGTACGCCGACATGTTTCAATGCCGTGGTGGCTTTTCTGGGTTCTGCGACCACCGTCGGGATGGTGCCCGCGAGGTACGCCGACATGTTTCAATGCCGTGGTGGCTTTTCTGGGTTCTGCGACGGGGGGGTGAAATTCCTTTTACAAGCTCAATAAGTGTTTCTCATCGACTCTCTCACCGACCTCGATTCGTGGACTGGGGCTGTACAGAGAGTTTAAAAAGGTCGATGAAGACTCCTGCGTCTTAGAGCGATTCGGTCTGGGTTCGGAGGAGCATCTCGCCAGTCAGGGTGAGTTCGACTTGCTTCGTCTTCCCCGTTTGCTCAGTGTTGACGGCCCCAGCCTCGGCCAGTTGGGAGATGTGACGCCCCACCGTACTCTTTGCGACGGCACTCTGCTCTGCCAGTTCGGAAATTGAAACTGGCTCCTCGACAGTTGCGAGTAACTGCAACGTGTCCAAAGTCTTGGCCGGTGGATTCGCAGTCAGGTCCGGGAGTGTCCACTCGTGGACAGCATGGTCGGTGTCACCGAAGTTTAGCACCGACTCCACACACTCGACGTGTGCGAGCGTGGCGGTGGCGAGTGGCAGGAGTACCTCGCGTGCTCCACCACCGAAGTTCACGACGACCGTGCCCTCGGCGGCCCGCAGAACGTCGCTACACGCTATGAGCGCGCCACCGAAATCGTCGGTGGGCACACCTTCGACGGTAAAACAGACGTTGGGTTCGATTTCGCTTACGAACGCCTCGACGCTATCGAGGGCTTCGGCCGCGCGGTCGTCGGTTCCATCTTGGTCGGGGCGCACCACGACTACTTCGTCGCCCTCGTCGATACCGTGCTTGAGTATCGGCCGCGTAAGCCGTGTTTCGTGATAGCCAAGCGTCGAGAGATACGTGCGCATCCTGTCAGACTACCGTGCGTTCCAAAATAATAGTTCCGTTGCACGACCTTGCAATCGACGCCCGCGAATCCGATTGTTGTGCTGTCTTGTCAATCAGTCGGTGGGTTTAACCAATTCCTCTGCGAACAGTTGGACGGAGAACACGAAAACGTATGGTGAGAACTCACTTGGGCCACTAATATGCGCCAAATCACACTCATTGTCCGTCCTAAATCGTCGTTTCCAGTTCCCATTTCGGACGGCTACAGCGTCTACAGCGCACTACTGGCCGCGCTCGACGACGTGGATGAGACTGTCAGCGAGCGGGTTCACGACTCTCCGCTCGGCAGTCTCCACTGTAGCGGCCTGCTCGGCGTCTTCGCCAATAGCGACCGCGACTACCACAAGACCATCCAGGCCGACCGCACCTACGAACTCTCACTCGGCGTCGTGGACCCCCGCGACGAAGACGTGTTTCAGGCACTCGTCAGCGCCCTCGTCCTCGATGGCGACCAACTGGAGTTGACGAATGGAACCCTTCACGTTGAACAGTTCGAGAGCGAGAACACCGACTACGAAACGCTCGTCGCGCGTGCGAACGGCTTTTCGGACCCAACCATCGAGATGGAGTTCCGGACGACGACGTGCATCGAGGAGGCAGGCGACGTAACTACTGCCTTCCCTCACAGAGGAGCCGTTTTCACCTCTCTACAGGGAAAATGGTGCCAAACCGCACCAGAGAATGTGGAGTTCGCCATCCCTGACGAAGACCTGCTGGCGCACATCATCGAACGGCCGGATACACGGTCGTTAGAGACCCAGAGCGTCCTCGTGAATCGCGTCACCGACGGTGATGGGAACTCGAAGCCTATCTTCCGGCAGGGGTTCACCGGCACCTGTTCGTACAGTTTCAAAGACGCGAGCGAGAGCATGCAGAACGCAGTGACCGCTCTGGCTCTGTTCGCCGAGTACAGTGGCGTCGGCAGTGCAGTAGCTAGGGGTTGTGGTAACGTGGCTGTAGAGGTGAACTAAATAAATGACAAAAGACGAGAGACTACAGCAGATTAGCCCTGCCCTCGAAAATTTCGACCACGAGGGGAAAGAGACAGAGGAGGACGCAGAGGAAACGCGGAGTACGACCCAACAGGTCCTCGAAACCTACCGAACCGAAATCGACCCTCTGCTCGTCAACGAGTGGGCCTACGAGTCAGCCAAGAGCGTCGAATACAACAAGACCGACCAGTCGCTCGTAAGCCACGTTCGGAATGGCGTCTTCGCGCTCGCACAGATAAACGAGGCCATCGAAGAGTTTGGCGGCTACGAACTGGACGAGACTGACCTGCGTGATACAATCGCGCTTTTCGTCGTTCACGACCTGCACAAACTCGATGCCGAGCGAGATGAGGACCCTGACTCTCGATTCGACATCCCGAAGTCGGAAGTCGAGGAGTACGTCGAGAAATTCCAATTGGGGTCGTTCGCGGAGAACCTCCGCATCGAAGATTTCCATTCGTGTGCCATCGACCACCACGACCACTGGACGGCGAACCACGACCAGACGACGCGACGGTTCGACAAACTTCGGCCATTCGTTCGCCTCGCGGATTCCCTCGCATCGAGCGAGACGCCAGAGGACGCGACCAGCGACCGGACGCAGAACGCACTCGACGCCGCGTATCCCGGTTCCGACTTCGTGTTTCGGCGACACGTCCTCGACGACGTGAAGGGCGTACTGACGAATCTGGTGAACGCCGCTGTCGGGGACTTGCTGACCGAATACGAGTACCGAACAATCGCTATCTATCAGGATGGGTGCGTCTATCTTGCTCAGGGGGATGCGGTCGTCCCGGACGTAGACGATGCGTTCGTGGACGATCTCTTCGACCATCTCAAAGCTGACGTTCAGTCCTCACATCCAGCATATCAGGACCCGAAGCAACTGACGGGGAATCTCGCCACACGGTCGCAGGGCTTCTACGGAATCAACGCACAGGATTTCTTCTACACTGGCCCGCGGAAGATTCTGGAAGCAGTCGCCCTGAAGGCAATCAGCGATGCCGACCCCGAATCAGACCCGACCGACAGCATGGCCGACGCGATGGCCGAACTCGAAGCCTACCTACCCTTCGACATTGAGCGGACGCGCGAACCCGTCGGACTCGCGCGATTCGTCTACACTGTTCGACGGGCATTCATCGACCCAGTGTTGAACGAGAGCGACGAGGAGCGGTCAAGTCTCGAAGTAACGTGCGACGTGTTCGACGTGCCGGACGGCGTTCGAGACGGATTGCTGGACGTTGCAGAAAACGATGATGTGGACCTCAAAGCGGGCGGCAAGTGGGACTACGCCTACGGTATCGGGCAGTTCTTGCTGAATGACGGCGTAACCGACTATCGCGACCTCGGACAGCGAGTTATCGCAGGGCTTGACGTACTCGATGACGACTGGGAACCCATCGTCGAAACAGCACAAGCGGGGAATATTCGTACTGAACTTCGTGCATATCTCGCTGATGTCGTGTCGGTCGAAGGGCGACCGCTTCCACAAGCTGACACCAAGGTGTCCGACCCGTTCGAGGAGTACCACGGGAAGCGACGTGGCAAGACCTGCGTGCTGTGTAATCGCGGAACGACGAGTACGCGGAAGAGCGACATTGAAGCCCCGAAATCGCTCAGTACGCTCCAAGCAGGTTACTCGAACCACGTCCCCGTAGACGCCGGAAAACCTGATAACCTCCTCGTCTGCATTCCGTGCCAAGTCGAGTTCTCACTTCGAGAAACCGGGTCGAGCAGACGTGAGGCCGGACGGCTATTCATCCACCTCGTCCCAGATTACTTCTACACGCCGTTATCGTGGCAGTCATACAGTCGATTTGCTGACGAAATGAATGGCGAGCGCCGGACCGAACTTGGGCGACTCGCGGAGGCCGTCCTCGACATCTCCGACGATGGGGATGCTCTCGCTGAGTTCATGAGTGCCCTCGCCGACGAGGAGACCGGCCGTTCGATGGTGGAGTCGCTGAGTCAGGATTTCGAGCCTGCACGCCAGTACGGCGCACAGACACTCAGCTACTTCAAGCCGAAAGACAACGAGACCGAGTTCCAGTTTTTCGGCGTCTTCGTCGCGCTCGCGCTCGGGGCGTACGCTAGCCTTCGTGTTCACGTCTCGGAGTCACCAGTACCGGACCTACGTGGCCGCGACTTCCGAGAGTTCGCCCACATTGGCGGTGGGTTTACGCAAGTCCACGACTTCTATGGAAGTTCGATCTCACTTTCAGACCTCGACTCTCGGCTTCGAGCGGCCGCGGCACTCGTTCGCCTCGGATACGGGAGCGAGCGCAACGACGCCCTGTTTGCGAAGTTCCTCCGCGTAACTCGGAACGAGTTCCTTCCGGGGTCGCACCTGTTGAAGCGAATCGCGCAAGCCGATGATGGCAGGAACGCGCAGTATCTGCTGGAGGAAGCGCGAATACTGGACGAACGAACTGGAATGACTATCAATTCAGACACCATGACAAGCGATACGATACGCGAGCTTGCAGAACGCGCGTTCGACGTGATACGGCCTGTTCAGTGGAACGACAAACCGTACGCAATCGAGCGTGTGTTCCGCGAGAGCGTCAAGGCAGTCAAGGAGTTCGGCCCCGTAGAAATGTCTCGACAGGACGCTATCGACGCCGTGGCTGGCCGCGTCGGGAAGCTTCCCGGACGGAGCGAGCAAGTCCATCGCGTCAAACACGAAGACAGCGACCACGGCGGGACGTACGACGAACGCGTCGAATACTACGCCGAATTCTTCGTGGACGAAGTTCTCCACGAAATGTTCGACGGAAAACCGTCGAGACTGAAACGTCGGGCGAACAACCTCGCAGACGGCTTTTACGCGGCGACGCTCCGACTTCAGCGCGAGAACCGAGACGAGTCGAGTGACGAATAATAACGATTGGAGACCCATGATAGACCAAGACACCTACCCCGAGTTCGAGTCCGGTACCGTTTCGGCAGACGAGATGACCCTCCGCCCGCGGAGTAACTTCGTAAATATCCTCGTCCTGCGCGAACTCCAGAGTCACGCTGTCTTTACGACGAACGGCGAAGACGCAGACATCGCAAACGTCGCGCTCGGGACGGGCGA
The DNA here is from genome assembly GCF_004087835.1 of Halorussus pelagicus. Taxonomy (NCBI): domain Archaea; kingdom Methanobacteriati; phylum Methanobacteriota; class Halobacteria; order Halobacteriales; family Haladaptataceae; genus Halorussus; species Halorussus pelagicus. The sequence goes on along the minus strand of NZ_CP035122.1, from coordinate 7,022 downwards.
GGACCGAGACGACTACTCGCCCGGCCTGATGTTTATGCGAAAGCAGACCGGAAGCGACCGCCGGTTCGGCAAAGCACTCCAGCGTGACCTCGGTCTCTTCGCCGAGGACGAAGACGAGTGTACGATGCAGGTCAACGAGATGTGTCAGGACTGCGTTGACTGTATCCTGTACGGAAGCGCCGCGAGTGCGAACGACGGCGAGGACATTTCCACCACGTCTCGGGTAAGATACGACACGGCGTACACCCTGCGGGACGCCAGCATCGTTATCGACGAGAAGTTCCAGAACGCACCCGGTGATGACTATGCGAAAAGCGCGGAGGCGACCATCCGCGAACCCGACTTCTTCGAACCCGGTACGCTGTTCCCGAGCGTGGTGACGCTCCGAGACGCGACCCCTGCGGAAGTCGCGTTCGTCCTCGGTATTACGAAAAAGAACAAGCGATACGGTGCAACCACGTCACGACTCGGCCGAACGAAAAACCACGTTCTCGGCGTGTACGTCGGGAGCGAGGAGGGACCGGCGAACCTCGAACTCACACGGGACGTTATAACACGGCTTCGAGATGACGATGAAACGATTCAGGACATCGTGGGTGCGGAGAGTCTCGACCCCCAACGAGTCGCCGACAATCTCAGAGCCTCGTTCGAGGAGACTGTCGAACAGGACAATCTCGATCTCACTCGCGTCTCCGACGAGACAGTCGAAGAAATCATCGACATCGCAACGGGCGACGACTTCGCAGAGGTCCTGAACACGCAACGTGAACACTCGCGGGAGTTCCTTGGACAGGCTGAGTGAGTATGCAAGTCCTCGAAGGAACGCTTCGGACGCAAGGCGAAGTGACGTTCACGTCACGCGAGGTCGGCCGACTCGCCGACACAGAGCCGTACGTACTGAACACGGCGCTGTACTACGCGCTCGGGTTGGCGAGCGGTCGATACGTCGATACGACGTTCGAACCGACGTACGTTGCCGACACAAAAGACGTGGCTGACGTGTACGTCTCGCCAGCAACGCCGGTCCCCGGTGATGCGCCGAACTACGTCACAACGACGTACAACGCCACTCGGGATGCGTACGCCGAGCGAAACTACTCTGCGGAGAACGACCCATACGAGAAGCAGAACCTCCCTTCCTATGGGCGACGGCGGTCGCTCGCACAGGGGACGACGCTTCGGTTCTTCGTGCTTCCGGGCGACCGAGGTGCAGACGAACTCGCAGACGACCTTCCGCAGTACGTTCGCCTCGGCAAGAAACGAGGGAAGGCCCGTCTCGACTTTGAGGTTCGTGACGCCTCCCAGCAGTCCGGGCAGTTCCGTCTCACGCATCCGATTGGTGCGTACGACTCGGCGAGTACTCCAGTCGGAAACGTCGTCACGAAGTCGATGAAACCGACGCCACTCATCATGCAGGCCGACTACGAGGGCGAGTACGTAACTATCGACCGCGAGAACTCGTCTGACAGCGACGAGGAGCAACCCGAACCCAAGCGTGTTCGATTCCCGGCAGACCTCACGTTTCTCAAGACGAAACGATGACGACGCTCGAGCTTCACGGCGTGGCGCTCAAGCAACACGACGACCCGTACTCGTTCGACTGGTCGCCGTACGCTCATCAGGTCGAACTTCGGCGACTCTTTCGAGAGCGAGACGAGTTCGTCGCAGTCAACGACAGTCCGACCGGCGGCGGGAAAACCTCGTCGTGGCTTGCGCCTGTCCTCGAAGAACGATTGGATACGGTCGCGGTATACCCGACGAACGCCCTCGTTCGGGACCAGTACGACAGCATCCGTGACATTGCCGAGGAGCAGACCGACCACGACGTTGCCGTTCTGTTCGCCACGGCCGAGTCCCTCCGCGACAAACGTGCCGAGTACGACGAGTCCTCGAACGGTGGGGCGCTCAACGAATGGCTCAAAGACGAGTCACGCCACAGCGACCAGGTTCTGTTCTTGACGAACCCCGACATTTTGGTGATGATGCGTCGGAATCTGTACCACAAGAACGTCCGTGGCTACAAGGATTTCGAGGTCGCTATCGTAGACGAGTTCCACCGTGCAGGCCGGAAAGAGCAGAATACGCTCCGATACCTCCTCGACGAACTTTACGAGGAGGAAAACTTCCGGGTTGCCCTCTCGAAAATCGTCTTCCTGAGCGCGACACCCGACGACGAGCAGGAGCGAAAATTCGAGCGAGCGATGCGTGCGCCGTATCACCGAGCAACGAGAACCGGCAAGACCGAGCGCCGTGCGTTCACCGACGCGCTTGAAGCTGGCTGGAGTGCGGTCATGCCACCTGTCAGTCTCGACGTGGGGGCTGCTCCGACGTTCCAAACGGCCGACGTTCTCCTCGAAGACGACTTCGAGGAGACGATAGCGTTCTGTCGGGAGGGGCGAACTGTCATCATGCTGGATGGGATTCACGAAGTCGAGCGGGTCTTTGACCTCCTCTCCGAGGAACTCGACAAGTGCGTCGAGCGCATCGACGGCTTCCACCGTGAGAACGTTGAGGAGAAACTGGAATCGTTCGACGTGCTGGTCAGTAACTCGGCCGTCGAGGTCGGTATCGACTTCGACGTGGAGCAAATTCTGTTCGCCGGACACTCGAAAGCGAGCTTCCTTCAGCGACTCGGGCGACTTCGAACAGACGACCAGCGGCGGACTGCACGCTGTTACGTTCCGACTGGTGTCGCCCGAACGCTGGCGGACCACCACGGGCGTTCGCTCTCGCGGGGCGAACTGACTGCCGTCCTCGATGAGGCGTACGACGAACCGCGCCAACCCGAGACGTTCGATGCGCGATATTCGGCGGCCGAGGCGCTTGAACATCTGGACCAGCGATGCAAGAGTGCAACGTCGGACCAAGCGGACGACATCAGCATCGAAGCACTCGACCGAATCGAGCGCCACTTCTCGGTCGGTCCAGACACCGAGTTTTCGATTGCTGACCTGAAGCGGTTCAAGCAGACGCTCGACTGGCGAGCCCTCACGAACATGCAGTGGTATCGCGGTGACTCGATTCAGGCACTCGTCTGGAACGCCACCGAAAACACACTACAAACCTACGACTTGTTCTACCTGCTCCGAAACGGTAAGGTGACGTTCTACACCGAATCGGAGTTCCCCGACGAAATTCCGGACGAGTACGCTTCGGAAATCGACCGGTACGCTCGTTACGTCGATGGCTTTTGCGTCTACGAGGGAACTATCGAGACGAACGAGGAGGGATACGGGCGAGAAGTGTGCTTCACCGGAAAGGAACTCGGAGGATGGCTCAAAAAGGAGCCAACCGACAAGAGCCGCGAGCCACGAGTGGTTTCGGGCCTCAAGGTTGACGTAGGGCCGAACGGAACCGGAAGCCGAGTTCAGTCGATAGACAAGGTAAACGACAGGCTCACGAATCGACGGGAGCGAACTGGCGAGAACGGCGGTGTCCTCTGCTATCCCGTGTACGGGACGACCAAACAAGTGAAGGAGTGGTATGACCTCGGGTCGTTCTTCTTCCTCTATCCCGTCAAAGTGCAAGGGAAAGACGCCCATAGCCTCGCGCTCGGGACGGATGCGCTCTATCTGCACTGCCACGTCCTCGAAGACGACGGCTTCGGTCAGGACTCAGATGGCGACTCGGAGTACATCGGCCTATGACCGCATCCAGCTTTAAAGACGAACTCGTCCACGTCAGCGCGCTGAACGAGTACGTCTACTGCCCGAGGCGGTTGTACTACCAGCGATACCACGACGAAATCGGGACGCCGTACGAACTCGTGGACGGCCGGTCGAAACATCGAGGGCAGGCCGAGCGAGGAGGGTGGACGACCGAACGCTACTTCCGAGACGACGACCTCGGGCTTCACGGTAAAATTGATTTGGTCGAGAGCGGCGACGGGACGCTGACTCCGGTCGAGCGCAAGCGAGCGGAAAGCGGCGACTACTACCCGAGCGACGAAGTGCAACTCGCGGGCTACTGCATGTTACTCGAATGTGCAATCGGCGAGTCGGTGAACGTCGGCTACATCTATCTCTACTCGTCGGACCAGCGACACGCGATTCACATCACGGACAAACACCGCCGGACAGTCCGGGAAATCGTCCGTCGGATTTCGGACATGGAGGTCGATAACGTGCCACCACTCACAGACAATCCAGACAAATGCGAGGCGTGTTCCGCCCGGACGTACTGTATGCCAGCAGAGACCGCGATACTCGAACCTGAGAAAGCCAACGAGACCGGCTGGGAGGGTCACGGATGAAGGCATCGGAAGGTGTCTTCGACGAGTCGGTAGTGTACGTGACCGAGCAGGGGACGCAAGTGCGAACCGACGAGGGCCGAATCGTGGTCTGGGACGTGGACGGCGACGGCGGAGAGTTGGCGACCTATCCAACCGAGCAACTCGACACCATCAACGTCTTCGGGGGCGTCAACTTCAGCACTCCTTTCGTCGCCGAAGCGAACGAGTACGGAATCGTGTTGAACTACTTCACCGAGAACGGCCAGTATCGCGGGAGTTTCGTCCCCGAGAAGAACACGATTGCAGAGGTTCGGCGCGCACAGTATGCTCTCTCGGAAGCCGACGAACTAGCGATTGCGAAAGCGATGATTCGTGCGAAAATTCGGAATAGTCGGACTCTCCTCAGTCGCAAGGGTGTCCACGGGACGGAGGTGCTGAAGGACCTCGGCGTTCGCGCAGAGAACGCGACGGACGAAGACTCCCTGCGTGGGACAGAGGGTGAGGCCGCAGAACGGTACTTCGACCGACTGGACGAGACACTGACCGATGGGTGGACGTTCGAGCAACGGACGAAACGACCACCCGAGGACCACGTTAATTCGTTGCTGTCGCTGACCTACGTCATGGTGAAAAACGAAGTGTTGAGCGCGCTGCGACAGTACAATCTTGACCCATTCCTTGGCGTCTTGCACGCCGACCGGCACGGCCGCCCGTCGCTGGCGCTTGACCTTCAGGAGGAGTTTCGGCCCATCTTCTGTGACGCCTTCGCCACTCGACTCATTAATCGCGGGACGATTACCCATGATGATTTCAACGCCGACAATCGGCTGAGCGACGACGCCTTCAAGACGTATCTCGGGAAGTTCGACGACTACCTGCAAGAGGAGTTCACGCACCCGTACTTTGAGTACAGCGTGACGCGCCGGAAGGCGATTCGCCAGCAGGCGATTCTCCTCCGAAAAGCCATCACGGGCGAACTGGACGAGTACCACCCACTGGAGATGACGCGCTAACCATGCGACAGCAGAGACACCACTAATCATGCGACTGCTCGTTGCCTACGACGTAAGCGAGGACGCGAATCGACGCCGAGTGTACAAAACCCTCCAGCGATACGGCGCGTGGAAGCAGTTCAGCGTGTTCGAAGTCGAAGTGACCGACTCCCAGCGCGTCGAACTTGAGGACACGCTCGAATCCCACATCGAACCTGCCGATGGCGATCGAGTTCGCGTGTATCGACTCTGTGAGTCGTGTCTGGACGACGTGACCGACATCGGGAATACCGAGACTGACGACTCGCCGAACGTGATTTGACGCTGGCCGGAGGACGGTGGTCCCAGTCTTCATGGACCTTTTTAAAGTCTCTGTACGGCCCCAGTCCACGAACGATGGGGGCGCAGAGACGACAGTAGAAACACTTATTTGGCCTGTCGCCGGATTTTCACCCCCTGTCGAAGGACCCAGAAAAGCCACTACGGCATTGAAACGTCCTCGCGGCGTTGCTCGCCGCGCTCGCGGATGTCCGTCGAAGGACCCAGAAAAGCCACTACGGCATTGAAACTCGATGCGCTCGCGGTCGCGCGGCTCGTAGTAGTGTCGAAGGACCCAGAAAAGCCACTACGGCATTGAAACGGCCGGTCTGGGTGCGCGAGAGTGCCGCGTCGCTCGTCGAAGGACCCAGAAAAGCCACTACGGCATTGAAACCTTTATCGACTTGATAGCTCCCGACCACGCTTTCCGTCGAAGGACCCAGAAAAGCCACTACGGCATTGAAACTGGTTGTCGGCGGGGCTACGCTGGCCGGACTCGGCGGTCGAAGGACCCAGAAAAGCCACTACGGCATTGAAACATACCATGGTGACCGAGATCGGCGTCCCGAAGGAAAGTCGAAGGACCCAGAAAAGCCACTACGGCATTGAAACCGGTACCCCGAGTTTGGGACGCCGCCGTCAGCATCCGGTCGAAGGACCCAGAAAAGCCACTACGGCATTGAAACCAGGCCTCACAGACGTGGCCGGTAGCCGATTGCATGGTCGAAGGACCCAGAAAAGCCACTACGGCATTGAAACACCCACGACCACGCCGTGAACGACAGCCCGGACGTGTCGAAGGACCCAGAAAAGCCACTACGGCATTGAAACCGAACCGCTCAAACAGCATTGTCCCCACGCTCCCTGCGTCGAAGGACCCAGAAAAGCCACTACGGCATTGAAACGGTTCAGACGGTGCTATTCGGACAGGCAGACTCAGCGTCGCAGGACCTAGAAAACCCACAACGGGATTAAAACTTGACGTCGTTGCGATAACTCATCTTTACGAGTCCCGATATAAATGATCTCGATTCGTCTATAACGCACTCCTGTGGACGAGTTGTCCGGCCACAGACGGTGTTGGCGGTACATCCACTGCTGGACCTTCCCTGATACTACCGCTGGATGCCGCTAGAATTGATGGACATACAAGTAGTGATACGTCGTCACCGCCACGAGGACCCATCTTCGGGGATGGCCTACACGTCGTAACGGATCCAGATCACCGTCGATTCCAGTAGTTTCCGTTAGAGGTGTATCCCTCTCGGGGTGTTCTCAGTTCCGACCACTCCGCTATCCGGCCACTATATTTGTTGCCGGACCGTCCGAGTCACCGAGCGACGGTTCGCCGGGTAGCTGGGCCTCCTCGGTCAACACCACAACGTTCTCCTTGTAGGTAAGCCCGTCTGCGGTGCGTTCTTTCTGTGTGGTGATGAGCCGATGCTTGCTCAGTTCACGCATGGCGTCGAGCGTCCGCCGTG
>NZ_CP035121.1 GCF_004087835.1 Halorussus pelagicus | reverse complement strand
TGGCTGCCACAGTATCAGGACAGCGATCTCGAGACGATTGTTGCGGACCTCAAGGATGTCTTCTCGCGGTGGCCGTGGTACGATGAACAGGTCACCGACTACCAGATTCGCTACGAGTTCTCGAACACAATCGGTGGCGACACCCCGCTTCCGATGAACTGCGACAACGACGATCTGCAGCGGTACTGCATCGGGCAAGAAGAGTGTCCATACTCGATCTGGGGAAGTCTCCCCTTCCCAGACGAGATGTACGACCAGTTGGATGGGCCCGGGCCTACGGGAGGGGGGTTCTAGCTCGGCTGGAAGGCCAACCCGAGGTAATCAAGTCCGAATTGAAATCAGATCTTCAATTGAAATTTAGTTAAAACGAGGTGGCAATTGTTTGCTGAAGGTATTGGGTACATACGGCGATTTATTATCTGAAAATCACAACTGTCCCCACTTCGTTGTTCTCCAGTCTTGGATGGCGTATTTATCAATTTATCGCAAGGAAGTTTAGGCTCAAAGTGACTTACAATAGCGAGAACGATAACTATGATTCACGACCCACTGGTCCTATCGGAACCCCTGTCTGCGGACGAAGTACTCACAACCACCGAAGACGGAATACAGAAGGACGTACAGCGGAGATAGGCCGACAGTGTATAAATTAAAAGCGGAACACTACCCTCAATCCGACGGTGCCAATCACGACATCGTAGGTGCTCCGGCCGGCGATGACAACAAGGAGAGCAAGCGGTGCGACAATCTGGGTGTGGACGTAGAACGCATTGAATTCGCGTGTGATCAGATGGCCGTTATAAACGTTGGAGTTATATATTCATTGTATCGGTCCTCACGACTGAGCGTATGAATTTAGTATATGAGTGCTGACCAGTCTATCATGGACGATCTGTGGACTATCGAAACACTCGATGACCCCCAATCTGACGCGTCACGGGTGATATCACTAGGTGAAGAGAGTATCGCCGTTCACACGTCGGGGCGGATGTGCGAGTTCCTAGACCTCGATTTCGAAACAGGCACTTCTCCTACCGCGACCGTTGATTACATCGTGAACCCCGTTACTCCATATCAGGCTATTCTCGATCCCGAACGACCGATGGTCCGGATTTATGGACCCGCTGACTATGGACACGTCCGAAGCATCATCCTGGGCGTTCACGGCTGGCTTCGGGAGCGTCACTCGGAGTTCCCGTTTCACGGCTCGGTCATTAGCGTGGACGGTGATGGTGTGGGACTGATTGGAGCTAGTGGTGCCGGTAAGAGCGTGTATACGATTCTACAGGCACTCCGCGACGATGTCGCAGTTCTGAACGACGACTGGAATTACGCGACCGGCCAAGGTCCCCCTACCGTAACGACGCCCGATTCCCGACTCAGATTAGATAGAGAGGTACTCCTAGAGGTTGATTCGCACGCTTCGGTCTCTCTCCCTGTCGACAGCGTCGACTACGAGCTCGTCGACGAAGATGGCGTTCCTGAAGCTCTTATCGAACCAGAGACACTAGGACTCGAAAGCGCCATCTCGACAGAGCTCAGGACTATTCTGCTACTAGAGCCAGCTAACCGACGGGAGATCTCGTGCCCCACACCACCCGAAGGCGCGAGAGCAATCGTCAGGTCAAACCCACATGTCCCTGGTGCCAGCTTGAGTCCTGATTCTATAACCGACTCCGTCGTTCACTCCCGTGTTCGCGACCGGCTCGTTTACTGGGAACAGGTGTGTGAAATGTCAGATATATACCAGGTTCCAACACGAGGGCGAGGCATCGAAGCGACTAGCGACCGGATCGCCGAGTTACTTGCGTAGGTCACCCAGAGTCCACACCGTTACTCTATCCACTTTTCACTATACTCCCCTTCAGGGAACATCTCAGTCATCTCGACGCCCCGATCAGTCGTCTCTCGGAGGTGAAGTAAAAGCCGGTATTTCGTGTCCCCGACATGAGCGGCCGCGTATGATTGATACATACTGTTGAGTCGGGAGGCCAGTCGTTTGAGCCCCTCCTGTTCGATTAGCGCTCGTAAGTCTTCTCTGAATGACCGGGCTTCACTAGCTCCCGCGAGGACCACCCCGCTGTCGCATCGCCTCTCGAAGAGGATCGCCGCGCTCGGATCAGCAGCTATTACTGTCTCGATACGACTGAGATCGTATACCGTGATCTCAACTAATCGGTCCGTCGACTCTACCTGAAGGATCTCCTCATACGTCGGGAGCATCGCGGCAGGGCTCCGCCCATGCGAGTCGACGAAGCAGGCAAGGTCAATATCGGAGTCGTAATCGACAGGTCCGCCGTCTAGACTGACAGCGGTCCCCCGTGTGGTGGACCCGTAGAGTAACACGAACTCGACCCGGTCGATCGTATCGAGTTGATCGGCGATGTCCAGTGCTCGTTCGCGTTTCTCGATCGAATCTCTCGAAATGTATTCGGTTCCAAGTCCACGGATCTGCTCGACAGTAAGCTTCTCTTCTAGATCGACGACGGTCTTCTCGGATGTATCCATTGTCAAGTTACAGGTGAACGATCTCTCCAGACATCGCCGAGTCCCGAGCCGCCTGAATTAATTCGATCATCTTCACTGAGTTCTCGATGGAGGCTGGCGGCTCCCGTCCAGTCTGTAGGCACTCGATGAACACCTCTCCCTTTCCGGGATCGGAATGTTGCTGGAGATGCGGTTGCGTACGGTCCCAAGTGTCTCCATCGACAATCTTGAGTGTCTTGCGCTCCGATTCGTCCCATCCGTGACCTTCGATGAGGAGAGAACCGTCCTCGTCACAGAAGTAGTACTCTTCCCGGATGGTCCGCGCGTCTGCGAACCCCGTTATCGTTGCCTTCGCTCCATTGTCGAAATGAATCGTCATCACTCCACTACTCTCGATCCCCTCCCGGTAAAAGTCCATCGTCGCGTCTACTTTGGTGGGCGTTAGCCCCGTTACCCAGAGGATCGCATCGATCAGGTGACGGACTGCATCGGTGAAGAATCCTCCACCACTGTACTCCAAGTCAGTCCGCCACGTTCCGTCTTTGAGTTCGAGCCAGTGTTCAGTCAGCGTGGCGTCTATGTAACGAATCTCCGGCGGGGTGGTCTGATATCGTTCCCTCGCCCGTTTGAAGACGGATTGTATCCGACGCTGAAACCCAACCATGACCATGGACTCAGATCGATCTGCCTTCTCAGAGATCTCGAAGGCTTCGTCGAGATCCGTCACCAGCGGTTTCTCGGTGAGGATGTCGAGATCGAGTTCGAGAGCGTCCATAATCTGCTCGTAGTGAAAGCAGTGTGGAGTCGTGATGATCACCGCGTCGAGGTCGGCCTCGGAATACATCCGCGTGTAATCCGAGTACGTTTCCTCCGCTGGAAGTCCGAACTGCGAAGCCAACGCCTGGGCGCTCTCCTCATTTACGTCTGTGACAGCAGTAATCTGTCCATCTACTGTTCCCGCTACCTGCTTGGCCAATCGTTCACCTAGTGTCCCGCAACCCACGACACCAACTGAGATCTCTGAGTGCATGGTAATATTATACCAGTGCAAATATATATAAATACGTGATTACATTATTCCACTAGATGTCCTCAGATGAAATTCGTCTCGCGATAGCGGGCGTCGGAAACTGCGCGGCCGCACTCGTACAGGGTATTCAGTACTACGCCGATGGCTCCACCGATGGTCTGATGCACGAGTCAATCGGGGATTACCTCGTTGGTGATATTCTTCCTGTTTGCGCCTTCGACGTGGACTCCCGGAAGACCGGTGAATCTCTCACGACAGCGATATCGGCCGCGCCAAACTGCGGTATCGAATTCGAGTCCGACGTGGCGTTCGATGCTCCGGTGTATCGAGGACCCCAATTTGATGGCGTCGCGGAACACACGCAGGCGTTCGACGCCGAGACCCGAGTCACCGTTGACGACAGTAAGGAACCCGTCGACGTGGCAACCAAACTCAACGAACACGAAATCGACGTCCTGATCAACTACCTGCCAGTCGGATCAACTAAGGCGGCCGAACACTATGCGGAAGCGTGTCTAGACGCGGGCGTCTCCTTTGTCAATGCCGTGCCAGTATTTATCGCGTCTGACGAAGAGTGGGCCACTCGATTCACGGACGCCGGCATACCGGTCGTCGGTGACGACATCAAGTCACAGCTGGGAGCGACAATCACACATCGAAGTCTTGTACAACTATTCCAGGACCGGGGCGTCTCTCTCGACCAAACATACCAGCTTAACATCGGTGGCAATACCGACTTCCTCAATATGCTGGACCAGAGTCGACTGTCCAGCAAGAAAGTATCGAAGACGGAGGCTGTCAACGAATTACTCGAGGAACCACTCGACGATTCGAAGATACACATTGGCCCATCGGACTACGTACCCTGGCTCAACGATCAGAAGAGTGCTGTCATCCGACTCGAGGGGACGAAATTCGGAGGTGTCGACGTCGAACTCGAACTCAAACTAGACGTAGAGGACTCGCCGAACTCGGCGGGGTCAGCCGTTGATGCGATTCGATGCGCTAAGCTGGGGATGGATCGCGACCTCAGGGGACCACTCTCTGGCCCAGCCGCGGTCACTATGAAGCATCCACCCGAACAGATGTCGGACGAGGACGCTATGGACGCGTTTGAAGACTTCACTGCGCAAGACGCGTCGTAGGCCCTCAACCAACAGCAATACCCGGAAGCACTCCGTCTCTCTCGATTACCGCCGGGACGCTTCATGACCGATCTAAGGAGGTTGTGCCTGTCCGGACTCACTGTCCTCAAGACGGAAGGTGCCGGTGTATTTCTGTGCGAGCAGTGTGCGATGGCCGCCAATCTGGTTCTCCGGTAGCAAGTCAAGGTGCGGGCTTTCAGGTGTCACAATGTGAAGCCATTCGATGGACATCTCGGACCGTCTTGCAACAGTACGTCATGCTACCCCGACGGGGCGGACATAGTGCTAGAAACTTTCAGAGCTGGTCAAAAAGTGGAAACGAAATTCGGTCCAACCGAACAGGACTAAATATTTAAGTAAATTTGACATGGTATGACGAAATGGCAGTTTCCAGCCGTCTCGTCGTTTTGCTTGCGGCCCTTAGCGGGGTTCCCCTCTTGCTCGTGGACGGCTTCCGATCTCCACCTGGACTCTGGTACGCGAGCGGAGGTATCGTCGCGGCGATAATGTTGGTCGTATATACGTCAATATCATCGTTTTCCCATCGTACAAAGCCTTCCTCCTATTCAACACCATCTCCGAACACTTATTCCGACTCCAAGGCAGAATCAACGACAGATCAGACTGGTTCAGAGCAAACAGTCCATTCCACAGAATCAGATACTCAAAAGCCAAACCCAGCGATTGGAAAAGACCCGGAACGGGCAAAATCACGTCCTTCCGAGGATCCGGAACTGCCGTCGACGACGGCGAAAAGATCACAGCGTCTTCCAGTTGATTCCCAGACTATCGGACAAACAACTTCATACGCCGAGACTTCAAGTGTGAGGAATAGGGCAAGCAGGTTGACCTTTCGAAATAAACGCGGCACATCGATAATTTCGAAGGGACGAGGTCCAACCTCCGGAACCGATAACACGTATTTCAAGCCAGTCGATTCGAGTCACGAGTTCAAGTTCTTCCAAGTCGATACGAAGTTCAGTTACATCGATATCGATTTTGGACCGGAATTCGTCGGTCTCGACCCAATTCCGGATCTTATTGAGGTTGATATTGGCCCCAGTGCCGTGAGCCAGGAACTCATCCGGAGCCCGGTCGAAATCAAAATTTCGGCGCTGCTGAAATCGTTGCTTGCGCCTACTCCACGCAGAAGAGATGCCATAACCACAGACGACCGTACGGAGACGTCAGCGGCAATAGACGGACACACTCATCAGCGTGCGAACGACGCCCATCCCAGACGAAAACAGGCGATCCGCGATTCGCAAGAGACACAGTACGGTGAGCTGGATCAGCTTACGACCCGGACCGCCGACCCACTAACGGCCTTCAGCGGGATGGGCCAATCAACTGAAAGGCGGCCGCAGTCACCCGACCACGAACCAGAGAAACGTCACCAGCCGACCGCTGACGTAACCGGCTTCGGTGACTGGGAACAAAGATCTGTGACTTCCGGAGGATACGGCGATGACCGGCCCTCCCCCGGAAGGGATCCACTCATGGAAGAAGCAATCTGTACACAAGATTCGGGGGCAGCCGGTGAGTCGGCAACCGATGTCGGACTAGATTATTCACCGCCACGGTGGGAGCCGCCGCAGTGGGACGACCATCCCTTTGGAATAAGCGACTTCGGTCTGGGACTCGCCGAGCCCGAGGAATCAGCGTTCGGGTCTGTTGAACAGGCAGAACTCAGCTTTGGAGCGTTCGATTGGGAGCCTAGTATGTCGATCGAGGAACCGGAAGTAGATCCAGGGTTTGATGAGGAGGTGTTCGAACCGGATGGGTTTGCGGAATCACGACAAGAAATGGGAGGTCTACCCGGCTTCACTACGGGGAATAGCCCGGATCCATTGCTTCCTGACGCAGAATGTTTCTTCTCGGATGAAGAACTTGAGGAGGACTGGCTGTCGTTTTAAACCGATCGATTAGTCGTCACGTTTCGTCGTCCGCAAGGAAACTACCATAATTTCTATATTTTTATAGGAGGAGCAGTTCGAAGAGTTCAGAACCCCCGTCATGCACTTTTCAGGCCCTGTATTGCTTGTTTTCGACCGAAAAGGGTAATTCCACTACGAAGCGCAACGAGCTACCGGCAACTGCTGGAATTCACCGTTGTCGAGTTTCGCCCAGGATTTGATACTAATTCTCCCGAATTCGGGGTTCTCACCACCCCGTCAAGCACAATTATCCCAGTCAGCCGTGTCTTGAAGTTCGTCGAGGGCGCTATTACTGCCCGAGAACTGCCCGACGGATCTCTTGTCTAATCTGCACCTGTTTCAATATCCTCTGCACCTCCAGAATTATCCAAAGGAAGGCTAGGGTACACCGGTACAAACGCCGCTGGCTCTCTCCGGCCGAGGGGCCATCAAATGATGAGTGTCTATAACTGAGATATCAGAACTCACTCATGGATGCTGCTGCGTTCGCGGTGGAGTTTGTCGCCCCCGAGAGGGGCGAGGGGCTGTAGTAAGTGCCCGCTCAACAACCATGTCTTCAGAACACGAGCAGCAATCACGACTCCATGGCGAGCAAACTGAACAACCAAGCGAAGAACCGTGGGCAAATCTTGAGTTGACGCTCCCCCACAACAGAAGTCCGGCCCGCATTGTTACACTCGTCGAGTGCGCGCTCGTCGAACTTACCCACGAACACGTCGGTGCCGAGTACGTCTCGACAAGTATAGCGGGCGAGAAACGGACACAGTTCATTGCCGTTGACGACGTCGGCCAGTGGTTCCAAAAGCGGTATTTCGACGAGCGTCTCGGCTGGCACGAAACAACAGTCAGCCGCAAAGCAGTTCGCGACGAACTGGTCAACCGACTCTCCCAGTCGTCCTTAGATCGAACCGACGAGTCGCCGAATGCTGACCCAGATACGTTCTGCGTTAAGCCCATCCACCAATTATAGACCCATCGCGTATTAACCAACACAGAACCGCAGTCCTTCGCAATGTTGGTTAAAGACGTAGTAGCAAAGAGTTTGTACGCGCCTGAGAGGTCGAGGCGCGTAAATGCGCGCAACGTGATTCCCATGCCCGGTACAGACGCACTTGACGATGCATCAGCCGACCACGAACGGTTTGAAGCATCTTAGCTGGCACAAGGACGATGGCCATCCAGAACTCGGGAGAACGCATTTCCAGCTCGAAACTGATGACGAATCAGTCTATGAACCGGGAGCGATAGAGGTTGAAGCCCCACTAAGCTTCCTCGAAGTCTGTCTTGATCGACTTCCGGACGAACTTCGCCAAACAAGTGACTACTGACCTCATTAGGGGGCAGAGTACTCAATCTTAGGAGTTTAACCAACAGTAGTAAGCGTCGATGACCTACTGTTGGTTAAAAAATTCTAGATTCGATTTCGACAATCCGTCTCTCAGCAAGGAACTCTAACGCCGGAACAGAGTTTGACTACCCGTCCCAGAGTTGCTTATGTATACTGTCCGAAAAACGTTTCAAGGTATAGTGATAGTTGTGGCTAAGAAGATGCCTTTCGTCTTCAGCAGCAAGAATAGCTATGTTTGGTATTAATCCGATATCTATTTTCTTAAATAGCATTGTTCGGCGTGCATTCGATCATGTAGGTGCATGGGGAGTACAGTGGATGCGTGGAAAGCCAGTACTTAATCCTGTGGCATCAGTACTTGAACCTATGTTTGGTGATCCGGCTGAAGACCAACGAGTACAGATCCTTGAACAGCTGGATTTGCAGACTCAGTCGCTACTTCGGGAACAGGGATTTAGAGAATTATCTGCGGAACAGTTTCAGGGTGGCCGTATAGAGCCCGAGGCCTGTTGGCAGCGTTCATTTACATGGTCCGAAATTCAGGAAGGATATCCGATTGACCGGGAGAAGCCGACTGAGGGCGATGAGTCTGGAGAGAGACGGAGTGTAACGGAGTGTAACGGAGGAGTTGTTGGAAGATTTACAGGGCGGTGGTCAGGCTGTTCTGCTCGGACAGACAGGGGCTGGAAAAACGACGGTTTCGAGGATGATTGCGTATCAGTGGTACGCCGATACCGATACGGGAACAGTTCTCTATCGTGGGTCTGGGTCGGGGAACTCCCTCACTAATAACGAGCCGGTCAAGCAGGCAATTGAAGCTGGGCGAGCGCAGGGGCCTGTGCTTGTGGTTGTCGAAGACGGAGCGCGAACGGGTGCGGTTCCTGTTTTCGAATTAGTGCGGGAATACGAAGGCGTAGATGATGTTGCGATTCTACTGAACGCTCGTCGTAGTGAATGGAACGAGATTGATTCGGCGATTCGGGGGAGTGAGCTAGTCGATGCCCGCTCAACGGTAGGTCGCGAGCTTATTCAGGCGACTCGGGAGACGGTTTCAGAGGTTGATGTTCCGCGACCTGATAGTCGCGAAATCGAACGATTATTTTCAAAATACGAGACGGTTACTGGCCAAGTTGTCGCTCATAGTCCTGAGGAGTTACTTGATTCGTTGGCTGAGAGTTATGGCGTCAGTCCGTTATTGCTCGCCACATACTATCTTCCGACACACAAAACTAAATCAGTAGACTTGGAGAGCGATGTATCCCCGATTGCCCGTCACGTTGCCGAGACCTACCAGCAACTTCAGTCGGTATCTTTGGATACTGCACCAGAGGGAGTGACGAATGAATTATTGACGCGCGTAGAATTGCTTGTAAATTCCTTGAATGCGGCGGGAATTGGGGTCACACCGGAGCATCTGCATACACTTGCTACAAAAGAGAGCGATCACAGAGCTGTTGATTGGATTCTCGATTCCTACGATGGCATTCTCTTGTTTGGTACGGACGAAAATGGAGAATACTATCTTCCACACCGCCATTGGTCAATCACATATCTCCAACACAGCCTTGACGAAACCAGTAGCCAACAGGCTCTCCGGCACGACTTCGAATACTGTGTCAACCAGCTTTTGAAAATCGTGACAGATGACGAGCTTCAGGACCAACTGCGTAACTGGTTCGGTGATGATGCACTGCTGGAAGAATACGTTAACCACGCGACCGGCATTGCGAACACATACCTAATGCAGTTAGTCAAAATCGGGACTAGCCAGCCTCGACTAGCGCCGCTCTTTGCCACGCAGAAACACTCCAATATTCAGGTTCCCTCTATCTGTGAGTGGCAGATCGAAGTCAATATCGCTTTTGAGCGAGCACGGATGTATCAGCATCGCGGCGAGTTTGATACCGCAGAACAAGAATTAGAATGGGCGGCTTCCCGGTTGCATTCGACCGATGATGCTGATGTCGATCAAATGCTTGCGGATACTCTCGTTCATTTCCAGTTTGCCGTTTTAGCAGCGAATCGAGCTCACTACCTAGAGGCACGGCAATACTACCAGCGGGCGCTCCGTCTCATCAAAGAAATTGGGGAAGACTCGTATGAAGGGAAAGTTCAGAACAATCTAGCTGGTGTATTACTGGAGCTTGGTCAGTATCAGAAAGCACGGGACCACGCTGAAGCAGCGCTTAAGATTGCTAAAGCAGAAGACGATGAAAGTGAGATTATCATCTGTCTTGGGACCGTCGGCCATACGGCACTAACACTTGACGAGTTCGATACGGCTGAAAACTACTATACCGAGAGTTTGCAACGGGCAGAAGAACGCGGTGACCGGACAGTTATTGCGGACCGGTTGTGTAATCTTGGGAGCGTCTATAAGAATACTGGACGGCCGGAACTGGCAGAGCAACACTTTATCGAAGGTCTCCAGTTAAGTCGTGAAATCGAGCATACATCAAAGATAGTGACAGCGCTCCATAATCTGGGGAGTCTATATTTCGACCGGAACGACTTCGAGACGGCAGTTGAACATTATCGTGAGGCAAAAGAGATAGCTCAGTCACCAGAGAAACAGGCGTCTGCGTTGAATCAGCTTGGGAAGAGTGTGCGCTCTCTTGGAAGACTAGATGAAGCAGAAGGCCATTTCCGGGACTCGATTTCCCTCCTGAAGGATTCACTTCCAACGCCGACTGAGGCTGCAGGGTGGAGTGGACTTGGAGTGACATTGCTATTGAAGGGGGATGGTGCTGATGCTCATGAAGCACTTGATACTGCACTTGACATGGTTGAATTGACCGATGATCATGGGCAGTTGACCACGACTCTGTTCAACGCAGCAACAGCCGCAATTAGGGCCGGGCAACTTGAGATCGCAAAGGACCTTTGCAACCAGTCGATCCAAATCCATGAGAAACTAGGTAACGACCACGAACAGGTGCTTGTCTACCAGAAGCTCGGCCAAATTGCTCGTGCTGAAAGTCGATATAGTGATGCCCTGGATGCCTTTGAGACAAGCTATACGTTGCTTCAAGACGCCGATTCTGCATGGGCAACTGTTGACGTTGCCTATAAGGCCGTGAAGGCTGCTCAAGAAGCCGGTGATGAAGACGCTATGAAAAAGTTCTGTCAGCGAGGCTTGGATGCTGCAGACGAAAGCGGGAGGGGGAATCTGGACCGTACGGTGATGGCGCTTGCAGGGATCAAATCTACATTTGATGATTCGTGGAAAGCGACTGTGGATTTGTACTGGCGGTCGCTCTGTTGTCTTGGCGGGGGAGAATTCGGATTGGCACTCCAGTTGCTGTCACAGGTCTGGGTGCGTGCTGACCAACAGGAGACTGACGATTTAAATGACGTTTTCGGTGGTGAAGGAATACTGCTGGCTGCATTCACTCGACTTGGCTGGATTGAAGGAGCAAGTGCTGACGAGTTCTTATCCGGTGTAACACAATATATCGACTCTGTATCGGAACCGATGACGAGTCTCTATCACGCGTTGACCGGACACGGAAACGATGTTTCTAACGTTAAATCTCCCGAAGAGGATGGAGTGGAGTTCTCCACGGCATCTAAACGAGAGTTGGAACAACACGCCTGCTCACAACTCCTCCCACCACTCACGGAACAACAGGTCGAAACTAAATCTGCCACCGAATAGCACCCATTCGCTATTTCTCAGCTGAAATAAAGAGAGTCACTCGCCGAAATCACTATCTAAACGCTAACAACCGACCCGTTCACTTCCTATCTTGACTGATTTCTCCCTTCTCTATCCGGTATATCCACATCGGCCATCCACTCGTCGTCCTACTCGGGCAACTACTCCGTCCACTACCCGAGTCGGGGCCAACTCCTTTGCACAGCAATTGAGTTTGCCAATAGTCCGATCATAGCTGTGAAGCGAACTACTGGAAAATTACTATGACTGGGATACAGAAAGTGAGCATGGAATGTAAGAAGTAATTTGAGAGGAGCCAGATAATCTAAGTCAGAAGGTCATCTTCCTCTTCCACTACAAGCAAATCAGGGTGTCCTCCACGTTCGATATATAGTTTGCCGTCAATTGATAGTTTGAAATAATCGCCCTCCTTATCTACGAGGTTTGTATTGGTAAGCGTTTTACAGATTCGTTGTACATTATCTTGATCTAAGCTAGAGTTGTAACTAATAACCTCAACCGGGACAGCCTCCGCACCATATAAGTAGTCCAGCACCTGTATTTTATCACTATCTAACCATTTTGGTTTTGAATATACGAATGTATCTTCCGCTCGGGACTCACCCTCCCCTGTCTGGGTTAATGGGGCATCCCACCCGGCATAGGCTTCAGTACGAATACTGTATGATTCCTCTAGTTCATTTGAGAGTGCGAACGCCCGTTTTCTTATCTCATTCCTGGTGAGCTCAATGTCCGAGTCTTCGAATATGGCTTGAAACCACTCATCATCATTAACTCGGAGAGAGTGATCCGGTGTTTCCGGTTTATTTGGGAAGAGGTTTGAGTAAGGATCTGAGAGTGATTCTTCGATTAATGTTCGTAGAAGGTACTCAAGGTCCTCAACTTTATTTTTGACATTATCCACCTCCTGCCCTCGATGTACAATATCTGCTCTGTCGCTACTCAGGGTGGAAATCTTGCTCCTCAGAGAATCCCCTTCTACGTTTGGAATATCATCCTTTTCTACTGTATTTTTTATATTTCTATGTATCGCATCCGGAATTGATTCTTTTTTGGCCCATCCGATGTTGCTCTTCATGCTATTCTTTAGATCGTCTAAATCCCCTTCTTCCTCATCATAGTTCTCAGTGTCATAAATGAGACCCGCAATCCTATTTTGAACTCGATCATACGCTTTCTTCTCGTCATCTGTTAAGATCTTCTCTTGCTCAACAGCCGCTTCTAATCCAGTCCAGAAAGCCACATATTTGTCTTCTGGAGTAACTGTTGACTTGCCGAGTCGGTACCAACGAAGCGCACGATCTAACTGACCATTACTGTCTAACTGCGCTTGGATATTTGAATACGTATCTGAGCTAATGTCCAAAATGTAGGAGTTGATTTGCGGAACTGCATCTGTAGTCGATTGGTTAGGTATATCGGTAGGGACAGGTTCGTATGGCTCTCCTAGGACAATACCTTCCTCAGTGACAAAGGTGAGAGTATTCACGATTCGCTGTGCTTCTTTCCTCCAAACGTTCTCCATTCGCTTATTAATCTCAGCTTCGTCATTTGCCGTGTCGGTAAATCGTAGTACTCCAGAAATATCTGACTGACCGGAACGTGGCTGGATTCTACCTGCTCCAATCTCCCCACCAGTTGAAATTTGGGCTGGACCGTACAGTCGATATCTAATGAGATACTCCGTCATGATCTCATAAGTTGCACCAAGTGTTATCATTGTTGGGGGTTTGATACGCAGCACTAATTTTGCCGAATAATAACGCAAAGTGAAAAGTCTCAATCCAGATCAAGCTTCTTGCAGGCGCAAGCCGGATTTCCCAAGTTGGTGCTTGTCGGTCTCCTTCGAGATTATGTTGATATAATTGAGCGCCGCGGCGTCATCTCGCATTTTTGGGGGCCCAATGTCACACGAAAGCCAGCATCCGACACGAAGACATACCCACCGATGACCGTCTCTCAGCTTCTGCACCACTTCTGCACGAGGCAGAACGAATTAATGACCGTCTATGAGTGTCGGCATTGTGGGACAACAGCCGACTCTCAACGGACCTCTGTCTCTACTATGGGCAAACCGAGATCGTCAAATACGAAGTTTCCTGAGACCGTAGTTCTGTGACCTCTGTCCAATCTACTTTAGCGTGGATCTATACTACTGATTTCGGCCTCCTAATGGCCAGCTGACGGCATTAAGTTTAGCACCTCAAAACTAAGTTAGTGTGACCTTGGTCAACGGCGCACTCTATCTCTCAATTACGGCAACGGTCGACGCTGGTGAGCGATGACGTCGAAGAGCGTCCTCACTACGCCGACAGCGAGGAGTACGGAACGTTGGAGAAGGACCTTATTGAGGCCTCGACACTGATGGATAACCTGCTATACATAGTATGAAGTTTTATATAAGCTGATTTTTCAATGGTAAATATGATGGAGACGCTTGAAGACTTTATCTCAAAGCTTAACGACCGGGCGTTTCTGCCGGGTCTGCAACGGGAGTTCGTCTGGGATGAAGAACAAATTGCATTGCTCTTTGACTCATTTATTCGCGGGTACCCTGTCGGTCAGGTAACGCTGTGGGATGTCGATAGTGCCGAAGACAACTTCACCACCTACGAATTTATTCGCAAGTATATCGACGGTGATGGACGGGTCCCTCAGCGAATTCGTGACCGAGATGCCCGGCGCTATAACGAGCGCGTTGCGGTTGAGGAGATCATTTGCGACTATCTCGTCATTGATGGGCAACAGCGGCTCAATTCGTCATACGTTGGCCTCTGTGGTTCACTGTTCACGTACTCGGGTGGAAGTGCCGGCAGCCGAGCAGACGAACGATTCTGGAGTGAGAAAGTCCTCTGTATCAATCTATTCGGTAGCCCCGAGTACGGCGACGCCGATGGGCTGGGGCTACCTGGTGATTACGAATTCGAGTTCCGGACGACAGATACTTTGGATCCTGAAAGCGAAATTGGCTACGAAAAGACGTCAACGAGTGATGGTGACATCCATCGTCTGTGGTTTCCTGTTCGCGAATTCGTTACAGAGGGTGGCGCAGAACGAGAGACAAGTACGGTTGACCGTGAGATAGAACAACAGATTGAGGCCCTCGAATTGAGTGCGACGGGATCACAGAGACGGGCGCTACACCGTGTGGCGCAACGAGTCGTCACAAAATTCCGCCAAAATGTGCTAGGATACGAACTCCCGAGTACGACAGTCAAGTATTCTTCCCAAGAGGTTCACACCATTTTTTCGCGTATTAACCTTGCCGGAGAGAGCCCTCAACCGTACCAGTATATCCAGTCGTTGTTAGCCACCTACTGTCCATATACGGAAGAAGATTCATTCCACCCACGCGAGAAGTTAAAATCGCATATCGAAATACTGTCAGACCGTCATCCAACTTTCGAGACGGAGATTACGAGACAGTTCCTCATCCGCTGCTTGGTTTATCTGATTGATGAAGATCTCCTTCAAACTACGGTTGAAGCATTCTCGAAAGAGGAGGAGGTAAAGACCATGCGCAACAAGTGGATAGCTCCCGACGAAATGGGCACTATGCACGGCCGCTTCGAAACGGCCATTGACAAAGGCTTCCAAACAGTCAGTAACGTCGGACTGACGCCGAAGTCGATGCCAAGTATACTTCTTGTCGCCCTCTTAGCGAAATTCTACTATGAAAATCGGGACGCCAAGGTGAACGAAGCGAACGAACGAGCGGCGTTCCGCTTTGTTGCTAAGTCCCAGTTGCTCAATGCGTTAACTGGCTCACAAGCCCGATACATGTCCCAATCACTATCTGATCTTCGGCCAGAAGACGGCTTCGAGACGTTTCCCGGCGACCAGCTACTCGATGACTTAGACCTACACCTCACTGCGGAACACGTAGACAAGGCCGTCGAGAACGCACGCTACGACAATGGGGCGAGCGATGGTGATACGTTCACCCACAAAGGTGTCGCGGCAATCCTCGCATTGCTTGATGAAGGTCACGCTGACCTTGATATCGAACGGCTCAGCGTGGACCATATCTATCCGCAAGCATCTGCTGACGATATCGCAACCGTGAGTTCCGGTAGTGACGGAGTCAAGATCCACCGCATTGGTAACCTTCAACTCCTCGACGCTGCGGAGAACCGTCGGAAGGGCGACATACTCCCCGAAGAATGGCTTAGCGGGCTTGGTGAGGCCGAAGTGGATCATTATCGCACCGTAAATCGCTACCCCGAGGGTATCACCCCGACGCTAGAGAACTACCAAGAATTCGTCGAACGACGAGAAGCTGCCATGAAAGAGGCACTCAAGGAGAAATACGCCGTGTCGGCGGTCGAACCGTAGTCAGAGCGCCTTGTTATTGGCCGAGTTTTGCGTGGAGAACATCTACGACTGACAGAGCGTTAGTAGCGTATTTTTATTTGCCCCTGAAGGGTGCGGGGCTACTCAGAATTACCTCGTGCTGATCGGACATGGTTACGAGAGACATCTCCAAGACGAGCTTCGGCGAACAGATCAGTAGAGCAAATCCGGTTTCTACTCAGCTGGAATGGCTTGGAATTAAGCTTCAGGTGGAATCATGAGTTCTCAAATCAAGTCGGAAATCTGTGAGATGGTAACAAATCCTTTGAACGAGATCTCTGCGAAGACTGGTGATTCATCCTATCAGGTTTTCTCAGATTTCCTCGATCTCACTATTTCAAGTTTCTCTGGTGATGAACAACAATACTCAACTCGAATTGAACGATACCGCACCGATGGCCACGACATGGCCACTGTGAAGAACCTTCTGCAACTCCATGCAAAGGCTCTTAGCGGGCTTGTAGTTGGGTTAGAACAAACTAATGAAGATGTTCTTGGTGCCGTTTATGAACATTACTCTGCTACTTCCGATAACTTTGCTCAGCACTTCACACCCGGCTCAGTTAGTGGTACAATGGCTGAGATAGCGTTTCCAGATGAGGACAAAATCTGTGATGCTTCGCCTGACGACCCGCTTCTTATCGGTGATCTTAGTGGATGCGGAAGCGGAAACCTTCTCTTGGAGAGTGCAGATCGTCTTCAAAATATACGGAGAGACTGTCCAGCTATCTACGTTGGATGGGATATTGATCCGGACTGCGCGAAGATGTGTGTCATCAACTTCGTGTTGAATGGACTCCCAGGATATGTGCTTCAGGGAGACACGCTTCGGCTTCAGGTGAATCGATGCTGGAAAATCGAACCCACAAATCTGTCTCAGGAAAAAATGCCAGTTTCCGAAATACCCGACGGTGATCAGAAGGACATCATCAATAAACTAACAACAATTTAAAGGCAGTCAATTTTGCTGATTGGTCTTGGAGCTTATCGAGTACGTGTATCCGGAGTTTCTCAATTAAGCCGAATGTAGCATCTCTTGAACCTCTCGGCCATAACAGCAAATAGGATTTATATACCGATAAAAAGCATACAGTAACAATGCTAGAGGATGCGGACGCATCACCTATTAGAAAATTTCCTATGAATACCGCGGATATTGATCTCCAAAACCGGCTGTCCGGAGGGATCTGAACCATGGAAACCCCGCTTGGTGCCAGCGCCGGGCGCCAGAAAACGCTCCAAGCTCTCGAAGAACAGACTGAACTCACTCCCGTAGACGAACCTGACAGTATCAACGACATCATCCGTGCAGTGAACGATATCGCCGTCAAACGCGTCCTCTCACCGCCGCAAAAAACAGTTGAACAGATTGACGAGATCTATACTGCCTTGCCAGCTGAAGCACAACCGCACTACGTTAGTGATGATCAACTGCTCCGCCAGATCAACGCGGCCCGCCGTCAGTTCAACGACTGGATGGGCAAGCGCCAGCGCATGGCGGAGATGCCGTCACCGGTGGAAGCTGGCCGTGCGAACTACCCGACGCAACGTGCACAAAAACGCAGCCGCCTCGAACACGAGGCACGGGAGGAACTGGAGGCGAAACTCGACCACGTCCAGTCGACGGCGCGTGGTGCAGAGCAACGCGCACTAAATGCTATCGGTTCTTCAGTCGGCGAACAGACCGAACAGCGGCGCGAACAGCAACGAAACGAGCTACGAGAACAGTTATCCGAGGGTACGATCGTCAAATTCCGGAACCCCCAGCTACGGGCAGGCCGGGTCATCCGGGTGAACAGAAAATCAGTCCGCGTCCAGTATCCCAACCCCCGTGCGGGGACGACCTGCCCATTGACCGGAGAAGAAGAACCCGACGAACGGGAGGATCGCGTCCAGTTGGATTCCGAGTATCTGGAAATGCTGGATGCCGAATCGATCGACGAAGCCGTCAGCGCGATTGACGATCTGGAATCCCAGAGATAACAACGGCAATACCCGCGCTACCGGCTGGCGTGAAGAAAGGTGCGTCAGGCGTCCGGATGGTTCTCGATCAGGTACTCGCGGGCGTCCTTGAGGAACCGGTCGTCCTTGCAAAGGTCGGGCTTCTCGGCCTCGATCGCGACGACCTCCAACAGCAGTTTCTGGATGTCCTCACGAGTCCGCTTACTCGTTTTCCAGTCAGTATACGACGTGTCGACGCGTTCAGCGATCTCCTGGTCGACGCGCTTCGCAATGAACTCGGCCTCGTCTTCGTCGTCGATATACTCCGCGAAGCCCTCGTCGCTGTCGTCCATCAACGCCGCGAACAGGGCGTGGCCGGACGGTGAAAGTCCGCGTTCCTCGGCCTCGTCTTCGACGGACAGGATCTCTTCCTCCAGTTCGACCAGTTCCTCGTACGCTCGGTCGGCAGTCACCTCGTCGCTCTCCCACTTATCGACGACCTCGCGGACCCGTTCACTCAGCCGACGGTACCGCGGATGGTGTTCGGACCGGTCGTCGAGGTAGTCGTCGGCCGCACCGGCGACCTCGGTGATCCCCTGCTCGGCCTCCATGTCCCGGACGCGTTCGAGGTGGTTGGCACCGAACTCGACGACCTCGAACTCCTCGTCCATCCGGTCGACGTCGACGTTGTTGTCGACGATCTCCTTCGTCTTCTCCCGCAGCCGCTTCTCCGGTTCGCTCTCGCGATTCATACTGCGCTGGTACGCGAGGTGTACCTGCGTCAGCCAGCTGTACTTCTGCGGGCGGCCGGTGTCCCTGTCTTCGAGTTCGCCCATCGGCGCCAGCGTGTCGTACAGGTTCTCTACGTCGCGGTACAGCTCCTTGAATCGGCGGCGGGCCTCCGTGTCCTTCCGCAGGTACGTCAGGCACTCGACCACTGTCTCGGGGTCGTCGTCGATCTCGATGTGGTCGAAGAGGTCGACCGCCTTCTGGAGTTTCTTGTCGAACTTGCCCAGCAGTTCGTTGACGTTCTCTGCGGCAGCTTCACGGACGTCTGGCGGGTAGTAGTTCAACGCCTCTTCGACGTTCCCTTCGGCGAACACGCCGGCAAAGTCGACAATCTCCCCGTTCTGCTTGCCTTCGGCCGGTCGGTTCGTCCTGGCGATCGCCTGCAACAGGTTGTGGTTCGTCAGCGGCCGGTCGAGGTAGATCGTCTTCAGGATCGGGGCGTCGAACCCGGTGAGCAGCATACTACAGACGACCAAGATCTTCGGGTCGCCGTCCTCGTCCTTGAACTCCTCGACGATGCGCTCCCGTTCGCTCTTCGAGGTGTGGTACGTCCGGGTGATCGGGTCCGACTTCCCGGCCGACGAGATCACGACTCTGACTTCCTCCGGGTCCAGATATTTCTGGAGCTCCTCGCCGTAGAGCGCGGCCGCCTTCCGGGACGGGGTGACGACCATACCCTTCCAGCCGCTAGGCTCCAGCTTTTTCCGGTAGTGGTCGACGATTTCCTCAGTGATGGTTATCCGTCGGGACCGGAGCTCGGCGAGCGTCTGTTGATTAATCGTCTCCCGGATGAGCTTGTCCCGCTTATCGAAGTCGAGGTCGCCCGTCGCGGCCTCGTGCGCCTGGTCCATCACGTCATCGTCAATTTCCCAGTCCAGGCCGTGCCGTAGCTCGAAGTGTACTGGTAGGATCACGTCGTCGTTGATGCCGTCCTCCATCGAGTAGTAGTGGAGGTACCCGTCTTCATCTCGCGGCTCCGAATAGTGCTGGAAGGTGTTCCGGCCAGCCTCAGTGTTCTCGTTCACCGGTGTCCCGGTGAACCCGAAGTGGTAGTAGCTATGGAGGGCGTTATCGAGTTTGCTGCCCAGTTTCGCCTCCATGAACCGGTGGGCCTCGTCGGAGAGGACGACGGTTTCGTCGTTCTCCTGAATGTTCTCGTCGACGTCCTGGAATAGCTGGATGGTAGTGACGACGACCTGACTCTGTCCTTCCTCGATCAGCGACTGCAGCTGGTCCGCACCGTTCGTGACCACCTCGTAGTGGTCGAAGTCGAGCAGCTTTCCGAGGTCGTCGGCCATCTGCTCCCGGAGGTTCTGCCGGTCCACTAGGATGAGCACCTGTGGCGTTTTGATGATGTCCGGCCGGTACAGCAGGTTGCGGGCAGTCAAGAACATCGTGAACGACTTCCCGCTGCCCTGCGTGTGCCAGATCAGTCCGTTCTCGAACTGGCCGCGGCTGACGCGTTGCAGGATGGCGTTCGTCCCGTGGTACTGCATATGCCGCGGGATGATTTTCACGTTGCCGCCCGGTTGCCGCTGGTAGAACACGAAGTGTTTCACGATGTCCAGCAGCGTCCCCGGCGTCAACAGCGAGTGCGCCATCTCCTTGAGCTCGCTGTGGGAGCCGATCGGGTCGTCAGGCTGCCACGGATTATAGTGCGTCTCAGATGCGTCGACGGCACCATACCGTGCGCGTTCGTGGTCCGCGGCGACGTTGAACAGCACCGGGGCGAAGAGCCGTGGCGCGTCGTCCTCGTAGGTGTGGATGTCGTCGATCGCGTCGGCGACCGTGCTGTCCTGAGTGAGCGACTTGAGTTCGGTCACGACGAGTGGGATGCCGTTGACGAACAGCACGACGTCCGGGATCACCAGCTCGTGCTGGCGGACGTGGAACTGGTTGGCCGCGATCAGCGAGTTCTTCTCCGGTTCCTCGTGGTTGATCAGATCGACCACCACCTTCTCGGAGGTGCCGTCGGACTTCGAGAGGTTCACCTGCCGCCCCTTCTGCAGGAGTTCCTGCACGTCGCGGTTGGCCTCAAGCAGGCCATCGCCGGCGAAGTCACGGCGGAGTGACGTGATCACGTCGTCGACGTTGTGGTCGGTGACCTGGTCGTTGATCGCGATCAATTGCTCGCGAAGCAACTCCCAGTAGACGACCTCGCTCTTGTCGTCGCGGTCGTATTCTGCGTCGAGTTGGACGCCGCCGTCTGACTCGTTGGGGCCGCCGTAGGTGTCCCACCCGGCGTCGTCGAGCCAGTCCAGCAGGGCGTACTCGACTTTTTGCTCGTTGAACTCTGGGAAGTCAGTCTGACTCATGGGTTTCGAGTTCGTCCGGGATGTCGATCTCCTCCCCGTCAGTGCTGACCTCGCCGGAGAGGAGATCCTCCATTAGTCCTTGCTTCACTGTTTTCGACTGCTCAGCCAGCTCGAGCGCTCGCTGCGTGGTGAGATCGAGGTTGTGGCCGATGCCCGCGATCTTCACCTGGTCCTCCATCGGCGGGACCGGGACCGGGTACTTCTTCAGCACCGACGTCTGGATGCTCTCGACAGTCGTCCCCGTCTTCTTACACCGGACGCGGATCCGCTCGGACTGGGAATACATGTACTGGAACAGGTACTCGGGATGGATCACGTCCTCGTTGGGTTGCAGGGCCTTGATGTCCTGGTTCACGGTTGTCGCGTTGACGACTTTGGCGACCGGGAGCGTGTGGCGGAGTACGCCACTCCTCACCACCAGGAGTACGGTGCCGTTGTCGTAGACCTGTGAGGTCGAGGCCTCTGCACCGGCTTCGGTCATCTTCTCTTCGGTATCGACCATCCACGGACCGTCGAAGTCCTTTGGCGTGGCCCAGAGGATGTCTCCGCCGTCCCAGTACTCGTCGTTACTCCGCTTTGGCGTGCTCCCGCCGCCGATCTCACACACGTCCTCCAGGTACTGGACCGACCAGTCGGACGGCAGGTCCATCTCCTCGGCCAGCGTACTCTTCTCCGCATCACTTCCGTTTAGGTCGTTGAGAGTTTTCTGGTTACTCATAGTCAAGCACCTCCAGGTGGTTGTCGAGACGCGCACGCGCGGCGTCTAACTCCGTCTGCAGTCCACGGAACTCCTCGATCTCCTGATCGACGTCGATCGGGCCGATTGGATCTTCCGGCTCGATGTAGAGCGACAGGGTGAGGTTGTACTCGTTTGCCCGGATCTCGTCGTGCGTGACGACGCGACTCGTGCGGTCCTTCGTCGTCCAGTCTGCGAACAGCGAGATGATCGAGTCGCGACCCGTGGGCGTGATGTCGTTGTGGTTGCTCTTCTCCTCGTAGAACGTCTCGTCGGCCGCGTCGATGAACTGGATCTGCTTCTTTCGTTCTTGTTCTTTATCGCGGTTCAGGACCAGTAGCGCACTCGGCAAGGAGACGCTCTGGAAGAGGTTGCTCGGAAGGCCGATGACTGCCTCGAGGATGTCCTTCTCGATCATCGGCTTCCGGAACGCTTTCTCGTTGGTCCGGAAGAGCACGCCGCGCGGAACGACCACGATCGCCTTCCCCTCGTCGTTGAGCAGCTCCGCGATGTGCATGATGAATGCGTAGTCGGCGCGGTTGGATCGCGGCAGCTTACTGGTCCAGTTGAATCGGTTCCACTTGTCGTCGCCGAGCTCGCTTTTGGCCCAGTCGGCCGAGAACGGGAAGTTCGCGAGGACGTAATCGAACCCCTCGCCGTCCTCCAAGTAGCCAGGGAACTGCGGGTTCGACAGCGAATCCTCACGTCGGATCTCAGCTTCCAGGCCATGCATGAACGTGTTGACCTGCGCGATCGAGGCGATGTCCGCGTTCAGCTCCTGGCCCGTGACCGTCCACGTGCTCGGGTCACCACCCTGCACGTTCCGAAAGTACGAGGCCGCGTGCACGAGGAAGCCGGCGGAACCGGCGGTGGGGTCGTGGAACGATGCGCCCTTCTCGAAGCCGTCTGTTTCACCTGTCTTCGCGAGGAGACGGACCATCAGGTCGATGACGTCAGTCGGCGTGAAGAACTGGCCGCCCTCCTTGCCCTCGTCCTTGGCGAACTCCCCGACCATATACATGTACGCTTCGCCGAGGAAGTCCTTCTCGACCTTCTCCGTGCTCAGCTCGAAGGTGTCGATTCGCTGGATCAGGTCGCGAAGCATCTGATCGTTCAGCGCCTCCTCGTCGCTGTATGTGACGCGGACGACACCGCGGAGTCGGTCGTTCTCGCGTTCCAGCGCGTCGAACGCTTCGTCGAGGTAGGGGGCGATGTTCTCGCTGCGTTCGGTGATGTCCTCCCACCGGTAGTCTTCGGGAACGGACATCCCGGTGATCGCTTTCCGCGCGAGTTCGTCGTCCCCCGCGAACTGTTCCTTATTCTCCTCTAACCGGTCGGAGAAGGTGTCGTCGATGCTTTTCAGGAACACCAACGGCAGGATGTAATTCTTGTACCGGGCTTCGTCGACTGCGTCGCGGATCGCGTCCGCGCACTTGTACAGTTTCTTACCGAGCTCTTCCGGCGTGACGTCGTCGTATACGTTCTGTGTCATGTGTTACTGGTTCGTCAGGTAGTCGATCATCTGCTCTTCGGGCGGTGCCCCGGGGAGGTGGTCCTCCAGTTCCTCGTGGGTTGCGCGAAGACGGGCCAGCATCGCGTACCCGCGGTCAAGCGTGACGGCGATGAGGAGTACCAGCCGAATCCCATCAGAGTGGGCGACGTCCGAACCGTCGAAGTTCTGGCTGGTGGTGATGTGAGTGGCGAACGTCCGGATGAGGTGGTCGACCGCGAACAGGTAATCGCGGAGCGTCTGAATCTCGCGGAAAGACAACGCGTACACCAGCACCTCACGTAGAATGTCGATCATCAGGCGGCGTCGGCCGTCGTCACCGTCGGTGACGAGTTGCCGGAGTTCGCCTTTCAGTTCGATCCGGATCTCGTTCCGTGCCTCGACGAGCTCCGCAAACCCGTTGTTCGCGGAGTCTCGGATGAGGTAGTTCTCGAGATGTTCCTTGTAGATGAGCAGGAGCATCTCCTCGTTAACGCGGTATTCTCCATCGTCGAGTAGCAACTGTCCTTCGTCGACGAGCGCACCGCACGTCTTTGAGACAGTACCGCGTGTCACGCTGACCTGTTCTGTGATGTCCTTCTGGCGGGGCGGCGCATCCCGGTCGCGTTCGAGTGACGCGACTGCAGCGAGGATCTCAAGCCGCGTTCCGCCTTCGCGCATGTCCACCGCCACAAGAAGTTGTGTGACCGCACACCACTTAGTATTTCTGATGTAGATTTTCGTATTACTATTCTGTTTCGGTCTTTCAACAGAGGGGTAGGGCCCTGAAAGACCACGTTTTCGGACGAAGAACCAAATTCATTAGTACAGGGCATATATCTGCATTCCAAATTTGGCTGTATGATGAAATGATTGCCACCTCCGTGGATAGCGAACCGAGAACCCTTCAGCCCGCTGTGAGTGCAGCTGGTCCACTCGTTCAGATAGATTGCTGGAGAGCCGTGACCGTCTCCATGGAGACAGTCAATATCCCGCAACACCGCTGATAGCTGTACTTGAGAGCCTCACTCTCTAAAATCACTAAGTCACGGTCAAACTACACCCGCAGAGCATCTTCTTCTCCCCGATGTAAGTGGGGCGTGACTGTTCCGAAGTCGATCTCTCCTGCAACCCAAGGACGACTCGGAGATCTGCCTCACAGCCGCTGTGGAGGTTCGATACTACGAGTACCGTTCCATCGATGGCTTGGGCGGTCGTCGAGTCGACGGCCGCGGAGTAAATCCTGTTAACACCGCGTGCTAGTCGCGATGCGAGGACCCTCGTGGTGATTTCTACGTCGCCTTTACCGAGTACGTTAACCAACAGACCCGGTTTATACATCACATTGTTGGTTAAGGCTGCTACTCGGAAGACATAGTCTCTCGGTGACCGAGAC
Source organism: Halorussus pelagicus (assembly GCF_004087835.1). Taxonomy (NCBI): domain Archaea; kingdom Methanobacteriati; phylum Methanobacteriota; class Halobacteria; order Halobacteriales; family Haladaptataceae; genus Halorussus; species Halorussus pelagicus. Next base: position 87,233 of record NZ_CP035121.1, on the reverse strand, counting down.
GGTCTCACCCGTTCGAAGTCCACCAAGCCGACGGCTAACTCACCGAGCGCCACACCTGATCAAACAGATGGTTCGTAACGGCCCGCCCCGCTCGCCGCTTTCCGGCCGCCGCGCCGCTCGCGACCGACCAGTCCGGGCGGTCTGCCTGCAGTAGCGGGCGGACTGCCGGGCTAAAATGAATCTGGTCTCGACGCCAGCGGGTATCCGCCGGGGATTGCGCGCCGTGGGTGCTCACCCCGCGACGCATACTCCGCTGGACGCTCGCGGCGGCCGGGTCGGCGCGCGGTGCTGGATAACTCACTTTCCTAGATTGCGCTCTCGCTCGCGCCCCTAGGGGGCGCGCGAAGGCGCGAGCGAGAGCGCAGATGAGTCTGTTGGTTATGGTTGTCGAGGAAATCCGCGATGCTGGAACATCGCGGTGTCGGGCGCGTGAGCGCCTTCAGGTCTAGGTAAGACCAATGTCTAGTAACAACGCAAGCGGCAAGGTCGTTTCGGTCGATGAACAGGCACTCAAACAGGCGGACGAAGCGGAAGTCGATGCAGATGGCTTCGAGGTGGTCGAGGAGACGCCCAAACTTAGAGCGACGGTTGAGCAGGAGACCCAAGCGAAGGTGGATGCAAACCACCCGGACGGAATCAAGGAAACGAACAAAGAACGAATTCAGGGTGCGACCCTCGAACAGGAGGAGCGCATTCGGGCGCGGGAAGCAGAACTAGAGCGCATCAGCGTCCGGGCCGAAGTCAGTCGGCAGGATGGCCGGGCGAAGCGGGCGCGAGACATCGCGGCAGAGCGGAGTAAAGAGCGGCGGCGAGGGTTCCAAAAACGGGCGGCGAGCGTAGATCCAATGGCAGACCCGGAGCGTCCAGACCCACGCGAGGAGCTATCCCAAGACGAGCTAGCGAGCGTGAACGAGCAGGCGAAGCGATTAAGCGAGAAGCTGGACGGGTGGACGAGAGCGGCGATCAGTCGGCGACTGGCCGAGCGCGTGGTCGAAGGGGCGAGCCTAATGAGTGCAGTCGTTGGCGTTCACGAAGAGTTGCAGACTGCGCCGGGACAGGTGATTCCCATTGGGAAGCTCGAGGGGGTCAATCGCAAGGAGGTGAGCATCTCCGGGCGTGTGACCCAACTGTGGGATGCGGATTCACCAGCGATTCAGCAGGTTAGATTGATTGAGGACGAGAGTGGGCAAACGAAAGTGACGTCGTGGGTTGCGAGTAACCAACCCCAGATGGAAGAAGGCGAGCGAGTGTGCATTCGCGGTGCGGCGAAGAACTGGTACAACGGGCGCGTCTCCGTGGCCCTGACCGGTTGGAGCACCGTGCATTTCCCTGAGCGCGGTCGGTGGTGGGAGTAGCCGGTCGTCACAGCTCTCTTTTTTGCTACGTGCCAGACCAGACCCAAGCCCCGCCGCCCCACCCTCCGCTCCGTGCTCACTTCGTTGCGCGCGCAGCCACGACCTTGACAGCGAAATGTACTCTGTTTCATACCGAGAAAGAAACTCTAGAGAGAACGGAGAAAACTACTGTCATTTATTCAATTTATTGCGTCGAGACGAACTTGAAGAGAGCAGACCTACTCAAACGTGGGGTAACTCCGGCCACCCTGCTCGAAGTAGGCCGCCTCGACAATGTCGTCGATCTCTACATCAGTGAGAACGTCTCGCATTCCGGTCTGGCGGAACAGCCGACGAACTTGGCGGAACCGGTAGTTCGTGTAGAAACTCAGGTCGAAGACGAGGGCGCGAGCAGCCCTTTCGGCCGAGTCGTAGTCTCGGGCCGACTGCTGCCAGTTGCCCTTCACGATGGGCATGATGCGGTCGCTGTTGACCGCAGTCTGGAGCATAGTCCAGACCTCGTCGTCGCTGAGCGGTTGCTCGAACCGCGGAGTCGGTCGATACTTCGATTCAGTCGTGTCCGCGTTGCGGACAGGGTGTTCTGTCGTCATGGTCGAAGGTGGCGCGCTCGTCGCAACTTCGCGACGGGCGCGCTCCACTACCGTAGAGGCGCGCCCCCGCGGCGGCCCGCCTCGCGGCGAAAGGTCGGTATCCGACAATTCTGGAAAGAGGGGATAGGACAGTAGTGAAGAAGAAACGGATTGCCAGGGTAGTGCAAGAAGGAAAGGATGGGTATGGGTAGGAATTAGGGGATTAATATGAGGGGATCCGTATAGAGAATTATACGTGGTAGCTCAGTTTCCGAGGTACTGGAGGAAAGGCCAAGTAGTAGGGATTGGGAGACGGTGAACGTTCTACTTGGTTGGTAGACGGGATTCGGAAAACGCCGCGAGGCGGGCCGCCGCGAACTGCTTTCGATTTACCATGGATTCGGCGCGAGACCACGAGATAGGGATATAAATCTTCCGTGTCGATAGAACGCAGGTCGATTCTCACTGGGACGACGCCGAATCGAGGCTCTCGGGGAGATCGATGGCAGCAGTATGTGGAACGTCGCCGAGGTCGGTCCCCTGCCAGCAGTACGGTTGGGTATCGTCGCGCTCGACGACGCCTTCTCGACGGAGCCGTTTGAGACAGTCCCGAGTGTGTTTCTCGCCGACCGTCACCGCGTCGCGTGACGCAATGTCACCGGCCGTTCCGGGACCGTCATCGTGGAGGGAGTGGAGAATACTGCGTTCGCCTTCTCGACGCGGTCGGATATCGACCTCCGACGGGTCGATAGCGACCATCTCTGCTAACCACTCTGGGATGGCAGACGTGTGAATGTAGACCGTCGCCGGGGACGTTCGTCCGAAGCGGAGGACTGCCTGTGCGACCTTGTGCTCTCGGTAGTGGTGGAGGAACGGTTGGTCGGGGATGCCGTAGTCAAGATCTGTCCCTTTCGTTTGCTCGTCACGGACCGCGGTATACCCTTCCAAGGCTGCAGTAATCTGAATCGCACGGTCCCCCGGATGTGGAGAGCCGAGGATGATACCTACGTCGGTTCCCTCGAAGTCGTTACTGCTTCGGAGGTTCCCGTAGTGTTTCGAGTCCTCGATCTGTGCTGTTACCCGGTCGGTGTCGACGAACGGTTCGTCTGAAGCGTTCTCGAAAAGCTGGTCTTCTGCCGCCCGCGAAGTGATGAGACTGGGCTTCGTCTCGTGCTGGTTGGCGACACCCTCGATGAGTCCGTAGTCGTCGTTCTCGTTCACGTGTTCGCCACTACTGTACGGTTTCGCCGCTGTTGTCGTCTGGACGAACGTGTACCCGACGACCTCAGTAAGATACTGTTTCCGACAGTCGTTACAGAGGACCCGCCACAACTCGATATCGTCGGCCCCGAGTCGCCCTTGCCAGAGTTGTTCGACGGACGTCCCGTCGAGACCGACGACGGCTCGCGTCCCGGAGAGGTCAGGTGCGCGCCGAACGACGAGTCGTGATTCTTTCTGGTCGTAGACAACGCTCGCACCGTCCGGTAATTCAGCGTAATCGAGTTGAGCTTCCGAGCGGAGCGTATCGTCCCAGTCGTGACCTGACGCTTCGCCGATTGTCGGGCCGTCGAGTTCGAGGAGTGCGAAGACGGCCGTCGGTGCTTCGACGTGACCACCCTCGTCGCGTATCGCTTCCGTCTGCTGGTCGAGACTGTCGCCGTCGGTCAAGAAGTCACGAATCGTCTCGTGTTGGGGTGCGAATCCATCCTTGTTGCCCGCCACGAGGCGGAGTTGTTCGTAATTGTCTATCGGAAGTTCGTCCCGATTGGCGAGGAACGCCGAGACGTACTCGGCGAGGTCCGAAGCGTCGAACTCGGTCTGGTACGTCTCTTGGGGGTCCTCGTCGAAGATCACGACGCGGTCTTCGACGATCTCTTCCAGTCCGGCGTGTGCTGGGCCTCCGATAACTACGTCTGCAGATTCGACTGCGTCTCGTCGGGCGAGGTACGGACAGTCCTTGCCGTCCATGCAGGGAAGTGTGTCGCGAAAATAGTGGTGGAGGTACGTCGGCGACGCGCCCCGAGCGCGGTACTCGCTGAGGCGGTCCTTCCATCGCTCGCCGTGTTCGCCTCGTTTCGTCGGACAGGTACGGTCGAAGGTGGGTATCTCGACCGGGTTCCCCTCGAAGTGGTCCTTGAGGGCGGCGAGATGGTCATCGCGCGTCTCGTATCGGTGCGTGAGTATCGCAACCTGCTCGTCGAGGTCAGCCGCGACACGCGACGCTTGATGGGTCTTCCCGATGGTTGGTAGCCCGTCGATAACGATAGGTGTCGAGTCTGCATCGTCGAGTTGCGTCTCGATAGCCGACTGGATACCGTCACGGCAGGCGGCCCGAACAGCGTCTTTCGTCAGTTCTTCGCTGTCGGCGACGCGGGCACCGCGACAGCACGCTCGTTCCTCGGTCTCGGCCATTCACTCAGACTGGTTACGCCGCTGTGATTTAACGCTTATGCGGTACTGATCGGACTACTATTTCGGATATGGATGAGCCGAGGCTGATTTTTATACACCCCACGAGGGGCGAGGGTGTCGAGTCAGCGATGTCCTCGAACAAGTCGTGATATCTATGGCGAGTAGTGCTATCTACGAGACGACGTTCGACGAAGACGTACAGAACGACACAACGAACCAATGCCCGGAGTGCGATGGACGGGTCACCACCAACGTCGCAGAGACCGTCTGTGAGGAGTGTGGACTGGTTCTCGAAGACGAACGTATCGACCACGGACCGGAGTGGCGGTCGTTCAGTGACGACGAGCAGAACCGAGAGCGTACGGGTGCGCCATTGACGGCCACCCGCCACGACCGCGGCCTCTCGACGGAAATCGGGCGTGGGACCGATGCAAACGGAAATCAGCTCTCCGGGCGAAAGCGCCGGCAACTCGGTCGGCTTCGCCGAGAACAATCCCGTGGACGATTCCAGTCGAAGGCCGAGCGCAATCTCGCACACGGCCTTGGGGAGGTCCGCCGAATCAGTAGCGCGCTCGACCTCGCCGAGACGATTCGTGACCAAGCGTGCCAACTCTTCCGGAGCGCCCAGAACGAAGACCTCCTTCGGGGTCGCTCAATCGAAGCGATGGCCGCAGCGAGCGTCCACGGAGCGTGCCGGTGTAACGGACTCTCGCGACCACTCGATGACGTTACTGAGCCAGCGCACGTTGAGCAGGTCCGAGTGAGGACTGCGTACCAGACGCTGAATACGGAACTCAGCCTTCCAGCCCAACCTGTGAAGCCGAGTGGATTCATTCCCCAGTTAGCCGCAGAACTCGACATTTCAGATGAAATCCGGTATCGTGCCCGGCAGTTAGCAGAACAGGCCGAATCAACAGGCGTTACTGCAGGCGTTGACCCGACAGGATTCGCCGCCGCGTGCTTGTACAAAGCAGGCTGTGACGCAGGGCGCTTGCTGGTCCAATCAGAAGTCGCACGGGCCGCGAGTGTCTCGACGGTGACCATCCGCACCCACCGAGATACATTGAACGAACTCGCTGTGTAAATGCGCGTGTTCACCTAATTCGCGGTTCTCAATAGGAGTTGGCCAGGAGCTATCATTTAAATACGAAGCCGAAGCAGTGCTACATTACTTGATGACTCAACGGGACTCTAACCACGAAGAGCTTCGTCCGCTCGGCGAAGCGACGTATATCCCCGACGACAAACTCTCCAACAGTAGTGACGAGGAGTCTAGCCAACAGCGACTAGATGCAGTCGCTACAAGGTATCCAAACGAGACTGGAGCGACGAAGAGCGAGTGTTCCTCCTGTGGAGCATCAATCCCTGCGAGTCGGACCAAATGCCGGTTCTGTCTGGTGAACCACCTCAATAGCTCTGACGCGGGACAGTCGAGTTCGGATACCGAGTGGACACTGCTTCACGTTGTTCATTTCGTCGTGGAAGCATCGACGTTCGACAGCGCCATTGCGAAGAGTACTGCAGCCGCGGGCCTCCTCGCAAAGGCCGACAGAGACTCCGCAGTCAACGACTGCCAACTAATCTCCGAGTTCGACGAAGAGCCTGCATCACAACTTGCCAGCAAGTGGCCTTCGCTTCCCAAAGCAGTACGGATTACGTCTAACACGGGTAGACAACTGCTTGAGACTGCCCGTGAATTGGCGGAGTGGCAGGACACGACGCAGTCGCGTCACGACGGCGAACATACGACGTTCCTCTACGACGAAAGCGGGCGTGGCGTTCACGGCGAAAATCGTCTTATGACGCTTCTTGAGGACGCAGACGACGTGTGGCTAGTCCCCGCGATTGCACTCCAGCAATTTATCGAGGAGACCACGACTGACAGCCACCAACGCAGGCGACCAAACAGGAGGCATCTTGAGTGTCGTGAGTGCGAACGCGATACGAGGCACCGATTCCTCGACTTCGAGACCGTCCCTGACGACGAGTGGAGTGGTCAGCCGATGTGGGAGTGCCAAGTCTGCAGTACGCCCCGATACGGGCCAGAACCTAAAGCAGACCAGTAGACGGAGTACCAGACTTAACCAACAGACGAGCACGAAATTCGGCGTTTGTTGGTTAACTACGGTTCCACTCACTACTCCTTCCCAGTTGGACGATGTCGGTCTATGTTTTTGCGCCGGCGATGAGTGCCGGCGCACCAAGCAGTAGCGCGGCGTGTAGTCGCGTGCGACGGCAGATCGAAGTGAGAACCAATGCATATGGTGATTTACTCGCTAGTGGAGGCATCGACACGAGACGAAGCACTCGCGACTGGAAAGACGGTGTTTGACCGACTTGTCGGGGCCAGCCCACACGCAACTGCAGTATTCGACTACTACGTAACGTTCGACGAGTCGGGCACGTCAGTCGCAGGTAAAGCCCGGTGGGGCAACCTGTCAGTAGCAACGCCCGTCGAGTCCGACGATGGGCAAGAACTGCTGGAGCGTGGGTGGGAGGCGACGAAGAACGAGTTCGAGCGAAACCTCGACCGCGTCCGGGATGCGCTTGAGGAACTCAGCGACGAGGAGATCATGCGCGACGACGGACTCGCTCGGCATGCGTTCCACCAAGTCGGCGCGTACGACGGCCCCAGCATCTTCCTGTACGACGAACACGCAAGCGGCATTCGGCATCGAGACCACCTTGACCGCGTCCTCGACGAGAGCGAGAACCTCTGGATCGTCCCAGCAGACGTTCACTACTGAGCATCCGAGCTAGCCAAGGAACGTGACGGAGTGACTGTGGTGAGTTTTTCACCCCCTGAGGGGTGCGGGGGTACTCGAAGTAGTCCCTCGAATCGAACCATGAGTGGAACAACCGACTCGAAATCACTTGAACAGACACGGCCAAACCAGAAACAGGATGTCATCTACGTCGGCTACCGGCGGCGCGGACGTGCTATTGTGGAAAAACAACCTGGGCAAGAACAGGTGACACCAGAGCCGAGTCTCGAACTGACGAATCACAGCCCCTCGGGCTTCGACTGGGGATACAGTGGGAGTGGCCCGGCGCAACTCGCACTTGCACTCCTGCTGGACTACACCGGCGACGAAGACATCGCACTAGCCCATTACACCGAGTTCAAAAACCGGGTCGTGAGCCAGTTGGACTGCTCTCATCCTGAAAGGTACTGGCGACTCACCGGCACCGACATCGAAAACGTCCTTCGCGAACTGTCCGGCGAAGCAGTTGCATCGACCAACTGAACCCAAGCAATACAGCTACATCATGTCAGAACACAATTCACCGTCTCGGGCAGCCAACGAATCGAAATCAACCAATGACGAATCACCGCCGACAGAGTACGTCGAGCGGAGCGACGTCGGTGTCTCGCTCACAGTAAAACTCAAGCGGGGAACGGGGACGCGGGATGAAGACCAGATCAAGGCGAAGATGAAAGCGAAAACGCTCGACGACGCCCGAGAAGATATGGACGAACTCCGAGCGTACATTCGAGACCTCGCCGAGGAGGCTCGACAGATTCAGCCAGCGGAGGAAGAGAGGTAGCAAGCTATCGCTGTGTACTGATCAATAACGTCTCTTTTGTAGTCCTTGTTTATACAGGCCAAACGATGCAAAAGACTGCGATGTGGAACTCTTGGATCAACGAAACGCTATTAGAGGACATCCAATCCGAGCAGACAGCTGACCCGGTCCCGTTCTTCGATATCGTTGACGGTGAGCCTGAGACAAGTGACGAGTTGGGGAGTTACAAATGGGGGAAGAACGACGGTGAGTATCTCTACATGGTCTATCTGCTTGCTGAGCCAGTCGAGGATGCTGGCGATATTACACCCGTCTATATCGGAGAATCCAGCGACATTAGTTCCCGCATCGGACAACACTCCTACAAGATACGGCAGTCACTCCCCGTCTCAGAGTGGGAAGACAATGGCTCTTGGGGGAGTTTCTCGAAATACGACCATATGGCCGCAATCTATGAGCAGGCAACCAGCCCACTCTATGTCTGGATTCTCGACGTTGACGAACTTGAACACGGTCCGTATGGGTACGAGACGTACCGCCAAGAACTCGAAGCAAAACTCGTCGGCCTTGTCCATTCTCAAGACTGATACGATTCCGTATTCACTAATCGGGAGTTCGTCCCGAACCGTATCCTCTACGAAATCGGGCAAGCAGGACAAGAGTGGGCGACCAGCAGAAACGAGGAATACGCCGAGCAACTAACTCCTGAACAAGCACCAAAACGGAGCTGGGTCTCAAAACGGAAGCTCTGGGAATCCTGGGTGGAGGACTACCTCCTTAACGATATTCGTGATTCCGAAGTCGGCGACCCAATTCCGCTCTTTGACACCGATGAGGAGTTACGTGTTCGATTGAACGAGAAAGAACGTCTCAAGCGTTCGGCACAGATCGATACTCGAATTCGGCAGGAAGGGAAGCGCTGTGTTCACGAAAACGGAATTCGTGAGAGCGGCCATGATGGGCTCCTGTACGTCATGTACCAGCTGGACGCCCCTGCTAGCGATGCAACGCCAGCTGATATAATCCCGCGATACATCGGAAAGACCGAATCATACGGAAAGAAACGAGAACTCAATTCAAACCTCGAAGAAATTGCGTATGAGTGGAATGGAACTCGAAGCTTTGCCCGATGGGGCGATGGAGACGATTGGCACGTCGGCGAACTCTCAATGGCATTCACTAATGAAGACGACAAGAAGGCACATTGGAAAGACGCCCTTTTCGAACCGGAGTCACGCAAACTAACCCAACAGACGTACCTCTGGATTCGTGCCTGGAGTAGCGACGATGACGTCGGCCCTTATGGCGTGCCTGCAACAGTCGCCGAGGTTGAACCGCTTCTAATCGGACTTGCACACAGAGCATATCCCGAACAGCTACTCAACAAGGACGGCATCCCGAAATAGGACGAGGCGAAAGACAAGTTCCAGTTCTCTCAATACGCTTTGTTGAAATCCTTAGAATAGGGATGTAGAGGCCAATTAGCACGGCGATTAACTTGGTAGATGGTTACTGATACTTCCCTCTTAGATAGTCACAGACGAATACAAGTCTCGACTTAACAGATTCCTCTTGGACTGGGTCAATACCCATTCCAATATCCTTCTGTTCGCGGAAAACTGAGTGGAGACTCTTGGTGATAACTTCTCCGTCCTCTTCGATAATATTATAAACATTAAGGACCCGAGTTCCTTCGCGGTCTTCAGTTATTTCCGGCTCCAGTCCATGGCCTTTAATGACGTTCTTAAGTAATTCTAAATCAAGAGTTTCTTCTAGACGGATATGAATCTCACCGCTACGTCGTTCCTTGTAGATTTTCTTGATGCCATGAGGATATGGATCAAAATGATTCCGTAACCACTCTCTGGTCGCCTTTGCTTCCGGCGATGTGAACAGGCGACCCATTGTACGATGTCTTCGTGGGGGAACCACTTACTCTTTGTGACTCACTATCACCCCCGTTAAAGTAGCGGGAGCATTTATATAGAAAGCTATTGACAGCACTAGCATGATAACACTTGGCAATGTTAGTCATGCTAACCAAAGGAGTCCTACGAACTTTCTCACTTGCCATAAAAAAGGGGAACTCAAATCAATCGGCATTGCAAATGGGATGAACACCCATTATTTTGATGTCGAGATTAATGGAAATCAAATCATAAGACCAGACGGAGTACCAGACATCCGGTTTCATAGCTCCCAAACTCACGGAGGAGGTGAAGGAAATAATGGGCTTAGTCTCAACTGTGAGTTTGATAATCTGAAAATTGACATCTGGGATGGGAAAGCCCCGGCGTCAGAACCTCGCTATTGGTGCATTTTTGAGATTGACGGGGCACACCTCTCTATGGATCAAGAAGAGTTTATGGACAAGTGGAACGACGAAGAGGAAGATGATCTGTTAACTATTGACGATGAGGATTTTGTCTACTTACATTATCACGATGAAGACGGATCTGATATCCTTACTGCTTATCAAGGGCGGTCGCAACACGCGTGGGTCTCTGTCGAAAACGACGCTTTTCATCCTAAGCATGAAATCAAGAATCTCTCCGGCAAGATTTTTTGTAGTGATTGGCAAGGAAATCCAATAGCCGTTCAGGAGGATCTGTTTCCACTTGAACTCCGTTATGCCTCTCATGAGACTGTTCTCGACACGCTCCAGATAGAAAGAAAAGAGATTGAAACAGGCGTGTACGACTTTGAGGTTGAGTTACCCCAGTACGTAAAAGAAAGGTCGGCATCTTGGACCCTCTCAACGCAGGGTTCGGAATGGGCCAACTACCGAGACAAATTCACCGTTATTTGAGATGGTCTTCCCAGATAGGTTAAGTACAGCTCTTATTCTATTTGGAACTGCCATGTGGGCATTGGGATCCATCCTAGAAGCCCGCAGAGCTGGCATTTCAAGATTGTTTTCCAACGTTTTTTGGTTTTCGCAAAGTGTCGCCCAGTATATGATCTCAGTTCTGTATGCCATATTGATGGTTCTAAGTAGTTTTTTATTTTTTAGGTCATCTTTTGCCATGTACGAGATGCTAAAGTCCGGAGGGGCTCATATGTCCCCGTATAATCTTGCAACAACATTTCTAACAATGGGTACTGGCTGTTGGGCCTTAGGATCCTGGCTGACTACTCAAGATAGTCAACTCGGTATGGTACTTGCAGGTAACCGATTTTCATCAAGTACAATGGACGCCTGGAAAGCCCGTATTGACTGGTCCCTGACATTCTTTATTCTGTCTGGATTTATGCTATTTTTACTTGGTGGCTTTGTGCTTATTTGCTGACCACATCTCTGACAACTTCCAAGAACCTGCCACTCTAGACTAAAATCATCGCCAAAGTTGCCGTCACGCCGAGACAAAAAGCGAATCAGCAGAATATGACGATACTCAATCTCGCCGAAGGGAGGCCTCGCTAAAAGTGCAGGGAGTGAGGCGGATCCCCCTGACTAATCCTTTATTTTGACTATGTATAGTGATGTCTCAGTCGTAGAAATCTACAGATAAGAGAAGCGCCGAAGTGATGATAAAAGTAGGACTCCCGTGCCCTCCTGCGAGTACACCTGTCCGCAAGAGACGAGGTCCAGGTTACGAAGGCTAGATTTGGTCTGACGTAGCAAAAGTTCCTCAACCGAGCGGCGGACGATCTGAACCTCGAGAACAATAGCTACTCAATTAACGTCGAAGGCCGGGAACCCAGACCGCCTACCCCCGAGGGTCCGCTCTCACAGGGGGCATACACGTAGTCCCTGTCCGATCTGACCTAACCTGTATTTTACCCACAAGGGACGAAATTAGAACCGAGTATGGTACTAAGCTATAACCACTTGGCTATCGGTCCTGCCAGAATCTACCCGGAGAGTTCACCGGACCACCCGTCAGCTCGCAGATGAGAAGATCCCCCTACCCCAAATAGAATCTTACCGCCGAAACTCATTTAGGTCAGTCAAGAGCCTGACGTAATTGCTTTCGACAAGTGGGACGAGTTTTTCTGCCCCCGAAGGGCACGGGGCACTGGACTTCTCGGTGCCTCACGACTACAATGACGACACCGATCGCAAGACTAGAAACGACGAGTAGAGTCCGGAAACGCGCCCAGTACGAAGCTTTGGAGTTTGAGCTCCGGGATGGCAATATCTGTGTGCGGAATGGGAGCTACGCCGACCCGGAAAATCACGAATACACCGTCCACGTCGAGGACAATCTGCCGACTGCGTGTACGTGCCCAGCAGACGCGAAATACAGCGGTGCGTGCAAACACCGTGTTGCTGTTGCGCTCCGCCGACCCATTCTCGACGCCGTTCGCCACCACCAACTCCTCGCCGACGGTGGCGAGACTGTCCAACCCACAAACCAATCGCACGACCACGAGGAGAACTCCGAAGAGCAAGCAGAGACAGACGAACCGGACTGCGACTGTGCAGACCTCTCCAGCGACTTCCCGTGTTGGGAGTGCTACCGGACCGGACGTCGGAATCTTCCCGAATAGCACTACGCACGTCGAGACGACCTCGCTACGTTCGCCACTCTGTATCGAAGCACAATCAACAGCAGATTCCGAACTCTATGACTTCCCCCGAAAACACCAACGACGACGCTTCGCTCGCACGACTAACCATCGCAGTTACGAATGCCAACCTTCCAGACGACGAAGCCAAACAGCAGGCCCTCTGTGAATCACTCGAAACAGCTGTTGGCACCGTCCTCAACGAGACCCTCGGTGACGCCACGGAAGACATCGAGGCGATGCTCGGGCACACGTACACCTCGGTCAGGCCTATCTGTCCAGCGTGCGATAGCGCGCTCACGCTCGACGGTATCCATCTCGGTGAGGGTGCAGATGCATACGCGGTCGCAGGTTGTTCGGCCGACTGTGGCTGGACCGGCGACGGCGTGTTCACACTCGTCGACCTCGATAGAAGCGTCGGCGACCACTCCGAAAGCGAGGTCCTCGCTAGCGGGATTCGGCCGGAGCGCCAGCGGTACACCGACCGCGACTGCTAGTCCGGGCGCGCTCTTTCATCCGCACCTCGAAAAACGTCTCATGTAGTCTTCCGGCGTAGAGTCCAAAAAATCGCTCTCAGTGGTTTTTTCGTCGCCTCCCACAGGAGCGGAGGCGACGACAAGTGAGCAACGTCACAGACGACGAATCGAATGAACTCTCACCAGAGCAACGACTGGAGCCGCGAAACATCCGGCTCATCGACCCGAGCATCGCGACGATAGACGACATGGACACGCTCCGTACCTGTGTCGCCTACGAGAACACCCACCAGAATCGCATCCAAATCCTCCGACGGCTCAAGCGACGTGCAGAAGAAATTCGCTCAAAGGAGGCGTAACTTTCCGTCTCTCAGAGAGCGTTTTTTCGAGCCTCGAACGGGCGGAGGCTCAAAGAACATGAGTAATCGACCTGAGATAGAGATTCAGCACCAGACTGCGTTTGGAGACGATGGCCGACTCGAAGTAGTCGAAAAGAGCGTCGAAACATCCCTCGAAGACTTCGGCGCTGAGGTCGACCACCGCGAGCGCGATTCTCGACTAGACCAGCCGGAGGCAGACCAATTCGGCGTCGACGACCGGCCCGAAGTAGCGCGCTCGTCCGAGAGCGACCAAGCCACTCTGTTCGCCGATACTGCCGACGATCAACGGACGCTCACGGGTGAGGAGGCGGCCACTCGGTTTCTCTTCGAAGATTAACCAACACAGAACCGTATATCTTCCCAGTGTTGGTTAACAGCGTGGTAGCGAGCCGTTTTTTGCGCCCCGAAGGGGTGCGGCGCGTTCTGAATTGGGCAGTTGCGATAATTCAAGTCCTGAAAACCATGGCTACGAGTAGTGATTCGTCGGTCTCGTTCGAGGAGACCGACACCCGACACGACGAGATGCACAGTACCATCAAAGAGTGGATCGACGACCTTGTCGACCGTGTCGACGATGTACAAGCAAGTGAGGAGTTCTAGGAGTGGTTAGACGTCCAGAGTCGTTTCCACGATTATTCGCACCGGAATACGCTTCTGATCAAGTTCCAGTATCCAGAGGCGACAAAGGTCGCGGGTTACAACACCTGGCGGAATGAGTTCGACCGGCACGTTCAGGAAGGCGAACAGGCCATCTGGATCTGGGCCCCCATCATCACGAAGCGGTGTCCCGAGTGCGAGAATTCGCTCAGCTACCACGAACAAAGCAACTGTGGGTACGACGAAAAATCGCCGGATGAGTGGTCGAAAGGACTTGTCGGATTCAAGCCAACGGCGGTCTTCGATATATCCCAGACCGAAGGTGAACCGCTCCCTGAGCTGGAGACCGAGGCGACTGGCGACGCTGACGACCTTGTGCCCGCACTCGAGAATACAGCCGCTGATATCGGCGTGACAGTTCGTATTGTCAATGCTGACGAGTGGGCGCATGGCGACCCAACGGGCGTCTGCAAATATCGGAATCAACGTGATCTCCAACCAGTCGTCGAGGCGAAAGCCCGCTCAAATGAGGCTGATCTCGCTGTCACGCTGATTCACGAGTTCGCCCATGCACTTCTCCACTCAGACATCACCGACGAAACTGAGCGGGCGAAACGCGAGGTCGAAGCAGAAGCCGTCGCATACATCGTTGGTCGGTACTGTGGGCTCAACACGAGTGGGTCGGCGTTCTACCTCGCTGCGTGGCAGGGCGATGATTCGGAGGTGATCCAAGAACGCCTCGGTCGAATCAGTTCGACCGCTCAGGAGATTATTGGGTCGCTTGAGGAGTAGCGACTGTGGACTACTTTTCTACTCGCTCTTCGAGGAAGAGGCTTAATACCTGAAGTTCAGCTGACTGTTGCCGCCACATATTTATATGTCGTTGCACAAAATCAGATAGTGTCTGATATGGCGAAACGAGATATAAAGGTCTGCATCGATGCGTATCCAGATACAGATACTGGTATCTTCCGTATCGGGGCCGCAGACGATATTCTCCGACTGCTGGCCGACGCTCACGAGACAGAGTTCACAATACCGGAACTTGTGGACGCGACCGACGTCACCCGCTCGACTGTTTGGCGAGCAGTCGACCTCCTTGACAGTATCGGTGCTGTCCGGATTCGAGAGACACCACAGCGCAACTACGTCGCGATTAACCCGAATCGACTCCAGAAAGACGACCCGATACTCGCCACCGAACAATCAGAGTTCCACACCCCGATTCGGACATTCATCGAACATACCCAAGAGGCATTCGCCGATGCTGATGACATCAGCGAACTTCTCGGCATCGTTGTCTTCGGAAGTGTCGCCCGTGGAGACGCTGATCGGCAGAGCGACATTGACCTCTTCGTCGTAGTCGAAGGAAACCGGACGACCGCTCGACGCATCATCACGGACATTATTGCTGATCTACAAACCCAACGCTTCGATGGAGACCGGTTTGAGTTCGAGCCATACGTCGAATCTGCGGAAAGTGCACGCAGAGCCGGAGCGAAACTTCGCGAGATTTTCGCTGAAGGGATTACAGTATACGGAAGCGACCAGCTTCAATCGATCAGAAAATCGGTGATTGCTAATGAGTAGTACGCGAATCGAGCAACTCATCAACGAGGTGCAAGCCGCGTTCGACCGCCGCCCAACCGAGATTGAATCCGGTCTGGATGTCGAGGACGCAGCACTCCTCCAGTTGCGGAAAGCCTGTCGGTTGCTCGCTGGCGCCGAAGCACTCCGTGAGGCGAATTATTATACGCTTGTTATCGAGGCCTCCTTTGTCGCCATCGAACGGTCAGTTGAGTTCTGATTACTTGAGCGAGGAACAATGCAACCGGATGATTTGCCAGGTACTCATCCTGGTGTATACCGAGAGGCGGCGACAAGAGGCGTCTTTTCTGAAGCGATGGCGGAGGATCTTGCCGATTTGTGGCGTGATCACCGAGCAAAGACGTACTATCAGGATGGCCTTGCCTCAGCAGATCGTGCTGAAGCAATGTACGCACTCGCCAGCGAAATTCACGCTTACATCAACGGACGGTCTCGACAGAGTCACGAGTGTCGCTGTGACGAGATCGACTGAGTCTTAACCGAAATAACTCACGCTGTGGTCGAACTTCGCTACGGACTCGGTAATCATATCGCCGTGTCAGCTAAGTAAGGACTTCAAGTTCGATGCTCTGTAACATTGTACGAAACTCGTTTATAATGGAGTTTCGAGCAATGTTACAGCCGGTGCATTGAGTTGACGGAAAATCCCTGAGACTGGTTTAACCAACAAAGATATGCTCTTCCCGCCCCATGTTGGTTAACACAGAGTGGGCCACCATGTCCTACGAGCCACCGACACCCCCAGCTGAACTTCCTACCGTCATCGTTGACACCCTCAACGACTACTCGCCCGAGCTCCTTCGTCACGTCGCCAGCTACGCAGAGGAACTTGCTGAATACCGGGAGCGTGAAGCTCGTCTTGCCGAGAAAGAGGGAGAAGATGAAATCGAAGAACGACTGGACGATCTCCCAGATGACGTTCCCTCGAAGGCGACGATTACGATCAAGGAAATCAACGACAATCGCTACTACTACTGGCAGTGGCGGGACGGAGACAAAACTAAATCAAAATACAAAGGACCGGTCAATCCGAATGAGTAGTTCACCCGAAGATTACCGCAGTTCAGTAGATATAATTTCTCTTAGGTTCGTCTGACACTCCACTATTGCCGGTAAAATCGGAAGGCGGGATACTGTTAGATAAAATTGGCAATGATGGTTCTGAGTTAACCAATCGGATTAATTAGAATACGAAGGTTACTGGCAATACCGGAGAGGGTACTGGACAAACTGGCACTACCGGTCAACGTTTTACTGGCAAAAGTGGAGAGGGTACTGGCACCACTGGTTCCGGTGGTTTCTATCTCAGTCTAGAGCTTGATGTCTCTTTGCAGTTTCACGAATCTCAGTGAGCTCTCCAAACTCACTCTCAAGCGCATCCAACGCAGATGAGAGTGAAACATCTAGCTCGTACTCGTTGTAGTTGCCACGCCCACTAGTCGAATCAACGAGCCGTAAGATGCCGTGCAAGCTCAAATCGGAGAGGTGGTCATGGACTCGCCGTCGTTTTAGTGGGTCACTCCCATGGTTCTGGAGTATCTTCTGATACCGTTGATAGATTAACTTGGTGCGTTCAGGAGTCTCGCCTTCAGCAGCTAGCTGACATACTGTCAGTAGAACGTATTGACCTTGGCGAGTTAACGAATGCATCCCCTCGACAACCTGCTGGCGTTGAATTTGATGCTCAGCTTCCCGGACGTGTTCCTCTGTAATCTTCGCCTCGCCACCTTCCATTGCCTCGCTCTCAGCGACGTCAGCAGCTTTCCGTAATAGACGGAGTGCCTGCCGAGCGGATCCGGAGTCTTGTGCCGAGAACGCTGCACAGAGCGGGATGACATCTGACTCAAGAACATCATTGTGAAGTGCGATATCAGCACGTTGTCGAAGGATATTCCGGAGTTCATTGGCGTCATACGGGGGAAAGAGAATCTCCTCTTCACAGAGTGTATCTTTGACCTTAGGAGACAGATTTTCTCGGAACTTGAAATCGTTCGAGATGCCGATAACGCCGATCTTCACGTCGAGATCCAGTTGAGACCGTGCTCGCGGGAGTTCATATAGGATATCATCATCGGAGCCGATGTTATCGATCTCGTCAAGCACCACGAGAATAGTCCCACCGATTGACTCAAGCTCGTTGTAAAGTTCGTTGAAAATGCGTTTTTGTTGATAGCCGGTTTCACTCATTGGTTCGCGAGCAGAAGAAACCGTCGTGAGAGGATGAGAAGGAGAACGAATTTCGTTTACGAGATTGACTGCTACTTGGTAGGACGTAGTGCAGCCAGTACAGTTGAGCTCAATGATGTTGAGATCGACGTCGTCGTACTCTTCGGCGGATCCCTGTAGCTCCTCGAGAAGATCGTGAGTGGCAGCAGTCTTTCCAACGCCGGTAACGCCATAGAGAAAGACGTTATTTGGTTGCCACCCCTGGATGACGGGACGGAGAGCGGCCGCGTATTCGTCGAGTTCTTCGTCTCGCTCTTCGAGGGTTTCTGGTTGGTAATCATCTCGGAGGACGTCTTTGTCCTGGATGATGAACGATTCTCGATTAAATCGGCCCATGGGTGGACCCAAGATCGAGAGGAATTATAAAACCACGGGGTCCAGTATCACCACTAACCTACCACCCGAACCAATTCTGCCAATAACCCATTCACTTATAAAACACACACACTCCACTATTGCCAGTAAACCTTGGCAACAACTAGAGGGGGTCTCTGACCCCCTCTCTAAACAGCGATACTCTTAATACAATACAACTAAAACCAAAACCGTACTACCGAAAACTCAGCTAGCTATAGTAGAATAAGACAAGAGTTACGAGACTAAAACTGTGACCGCTTCTGTTTTCTTCCTAGTTACTGGCAATGGTGGAGTGAGAGAGGTACTTAAATAACGGCATTATTGGCAATACTGGCAACACTGGTTTCCCTCTCCTTACTACCATCGTTACCTTCCCGATATTCCAGTCGAAACTCACCTCTCTTGATGCAGATTATCCGTTAACCACAAAACAGGATTCGACGGCCTGTTAGTTAATTTATTCCCAATCCATATTCGATTCGTACTCAATACCCGATGCTCGTATCCCATGACTCTGATATTCCGGGAACCTAGAACGACAGCTCCGCCGTGGACGGGTCGTAGCTGACGAGGAAACAGATCAAAGTTGATGGTGATGAGAAATGACTGTACGCAACGACAATACGGAGTCAAGGCTACTGTTGAAACTCTGTGGAGGGCCGTCGTGGGACTGATCCTGCGCCGGCGTTTCTCCATCGTCTTACCAAGAAACTCGATGTCTCAGACGCTGATTTCTTGTCGATATAGCGGGCTATCTGATTGCCTTCTTTCGATATGAAGCGAGTAGTCACGAAAAATGGTCCCAGACGGTAACGATGTGAACCGATTGCTTTCCTTTATTCTGGCGTGGCTCACCAAGCTAGCGCTTACCGCTGGTTGCGCCGGTTTAGCCTCACTACAACTACGAGTGGCCGAACTATGCGCTCAATGGATGTACGAGTGTTGAGGCGGTGTCAACTAGACCGTGTCTTCACAAATTACATATGGGAAATAGGAAGAATACCGAGTATAATGACCTCATTCTTTTCTGACCACGCTGAGGAAGTTACATTCCCAGGTAATCGGTCAGATGCTTCGACGCAGTTTCGAACCTGCCAAGAAGGTGCTTACTGGGCAATTAAATCCTATCGGACGACACAGCGTGATGAGCCTGCAATTATCTCTCTACCAACTGGCGGCGGCAAAACAGCGCTGATGATGCTGGCAGCCTTCGAATTCACCGTTGACCGAGCTCTCATTGTCGCCCCATCTGAAGCAGTTCGGAATCAGATTCCCGATAAGTTCGAGGGGCTTGAGGGGCTAAAGAAAGCGAATGCACTTTCTAGTGACATTGATGCTCCGGAAGTGGAGATTCACAAGAGTCGATTTACTTCCAAGAGCAACTGGGAAGAGTACGAAGACACGGACATTGTGGTGACGATACCGAACAGCGTAAGTGAGGAGTTCGCGACTAAGGATGAGGAGCCGACCGCACAACCACCGGACGGCTTCTTTGACCTCTTAATGATCGACGAGGCACACCACTCAGCAGCACCGGGTTGGAAACAAATCCTCGATAATTTCACTGAGGTGCCTCAATTACTTTTTACTGCCACACCGTTTCGGCGTGAAGAGGATATTCTCCCTAGCGAACTCATCTATCACTATCCGATTGAAGAGGCATGCAAAGCTGGCATCTATCATAAAGTCGGGTTGCGAACTCTCCCTGAACAAAACCGGGATCTCGTTGATGAGGCAGCCGAGCAGCTCACGACACTGCAGGAGTCAAACGCGGAGGCAACACTCCTAGCTCGTACAGACGGAATTGAGGAAGCCGACAGCCTAGCCAAGACTTATCGCGAACAGACGGACTTAGAAATTCAAGCTGTTCACTCCGACGCAGACAACAATCAGGACACAATTGACGACCTCCGTGATGGTGAGATCGACGGCGTGGTTGTCGTCCAGAAACTCGCCGAGGGGCTTGACGTGCCCAACCTCCAGCTGGCCGTGTTTCATGTCCCGCCCAAATCGTTCCGGATGATGCTCCAAATCATTGGCCGGCTGGCTCGTGAACCTAACGATGAAGCGCCAGCGACGATTCTCACAACAGATACTACACTCACGAGTAAGGGTATGTCCGAGGCTGTCCGCCAGCTGTATCGTGAAGATACCGGCTGGGCAAGTGTCGCCGACGAACTGATCTCCGAGCACATAAAAAATGATAGTACTGATAAAATTGGTGGTGCGACGCCGTTAGAGGCAGTGAACCCGGACAATATTCGACCGTATAAAACGGTCACCGTCTACTCGCTCGCTGAGACGGTGTTTGAGCCGCTTGTTGACGATGCAGACGATGTGGTCGCTAAGACAGACGCTGATTTTGGGCACGTTTTATCGACCCCTGAATCCGTGTGGGGATGTATCACGACGACTCAGGAGTCTCCAACGTGGGGAACCAATACGGTTTTAGAGAGTCCGACATATAACCTGCATCTGTACTGCTCACCCGCGGATAGTGAGTTACTGTTCGAGTACACCTCTGATGCACGGCGGGCGAGCACGATTCGTACGGCGTTACTCCGGGATCATACGGCGTTGACCCAGATAGACGGGAAGCGACTCTCGAAGGCGATGCAGTCGCTCACTGCGCCGAAATATAAGGCGGCAGGTATGAACAACGTACTTGTCCCCTCCGGTACCCAGCCGGAACATAAGCTTCTGACTGGCGGTGATGTACAAGGTGCGGTCTACCACTCAGACAAACGGCGGTATACGCACGGTCACGTCTTTGCCTCATTTGAGCCGGACGTAGAAGATGGCGATAGTAGATTCTCCGAATCATCGAACACCAAAACCCGAGGAATCAGTACTGCGAGAGCATCAATCTGGTCAAACTCGAAGGCTGGGCTCTCGGTATTCGAAACTTGGTGTGAGACGCTAGCAGACGAACTTACTGCAGATGGAGAACCGACAATTCGAAATCTTGGTATCGGAAATCACGGGGAAGCTATCGACGAGTTTGAAACATCTCCCTTTGCTGTTATGCCGTTTCCCTCACTAACTACGGCGAAAGTTGAGCGGCAAACACCAGACGATGACAGCTGGCATACTGTCCGAATAGATCTTGAATTAGATGACCCCGAAAATCCTCCGATGCAGACAGTTGATGTGTGCATGACCTTCGAGAACTTTGGCACTTGTATCGAGTGCTCCTACGATGTCGCCGCAAATGAGTGGTCGGGTGACATTATTGACTACCGATTCCGACTGCCGGAGGAAACAGAATATTCGATCTTGTGTGGCGATGAGCTCCTCAAGGAATTCCCACCGATATTCCATACCGATGCTAATACGACTGTGATGAGCGGGGCACAATCGTCTGCAGAAACTGATCTTACAGATTTTGACCCGGCCACCCTGAAAGCCTCGATCCAACCAAACTGGCCAGAATATATTGAAGTTGATGCGACTGAAAAGCCAGAGTGGTGGGAAACAGATGAAGAGCGAGACAAGGATATTTCTGAATTATGGGATGAAAGACCAACCGAGACGGTTTTTTCCGCGTTGGTTGACTTCCTAAAGGACCAGCGAGGAGACGAGCAGTATGCACTCTTTTGTGATGATATGGGCGATGAGATTGCTGACTTCATTGAATTCCGAAAAGAGGAAAAAGAGATTAATATGTATCACTGTAAGCGATCTAAATCGCCAGGAGTTCGAATTAGCTACTTCAAAGACATATACCATCAGACTCTCCGCTCGTTGCGATACACGTTCAGCCAGAAACTCATTGACCAGGTAGAAGACGGATCCGGACTTTCTCACTTTGTTTGTGGAAAGGATGTCTTTGAGGAGATCGTAGACGACTTTCTACCGGGCGATTGGGAGTATACGATCTATGGAGTTCACCCTGGGCTTAAGCTCGATTTCGACCCGGAAGACGGCAATGAGAATGTCGGGCGACTATTCAGTGAGTGTGTAGAGCAGGTTGAACGATATAATGTGGACTTTGCGATGATGGGTGCCGGTGGCTGTTGGGAGGAGTCTAACGGTAATTAACTAATGCACATTCCCACACTTCGCGACAGTAAGTCATCTATCTGCGCCCCTCTAAGAGCTACTCCACTTGGCACATAGGAAAGTTTAGTGAGTTGGCTTGTTGTCTAGTAATTGACTCGCCGAATCATTATCTAGTAAACACAAGGTTTTCCATCGGAAGTAGCTCTGACTGGGCCATTTATAATCCGCTCAATCCGTCCACCGCCGTATACTGACTAAAGTTGTATTTCTGGTGAATTAAATAGGATGCTGAAGTGGTATCTGATAGAATGCCACCGGATTGGGATAGTGATGTACGCCTGTTAATCAAGGACAGAGTCCAAGCCATCATTGAACGGTACAGCGATGTTGATGTCGATCTGCCGACGCAGACGTTTCATCGGTTGAACTCTGGAGGATTCATTGATAACACCGAAGAGTTCTCCGTTCCCGTCCCTGGTGATGTCTTCGAAGATACGGATGTCTTCGATAACCTGTATAATGGCGAGTTCGGAGAGGTGGCCTCCCGTATCTACGAGGAACTTCCGGATCCGCCCGAGGACGATGGCTACTCTGAATCGAAACGTATCGAATCTATCGAGCGTGGGTTATTCGAGTTCGTCGGCATTGTGTTGAATTACGCTGGCAAGTTTCAGTTCGACGAAGATGCCTTTGCTGCCGCCTTCGACGAACAGTTCGAACCTCGCTTCACCGATCGAGAGTATTCCCGATTCCTACTCTGTTTGAAGAACACCACCATTGAGTCAGACATCACGATCAACCTTGAAACAGATATCCAGGGTAGTCCAGATTATCTGGGGCCATACGGGGTTGACACACTCCGCATTCGTCCCTTAGATCGCTTAGAAGAAGTCGGAATCGCGACTCACGAAGCACCGGGGACTGGGGTCCTTGAGCCGATCGAGACACTCGATGCAGGAAGTCCAAACGCAGCGTTAGAAATCGTCCTCCATCGCCGGCGACCCTACCAGGAAATCGCTCGGGAGATCGATGACACTGAGATCACTCCATGGGTAGGGCCGGACTTCGATGTCACGCCGACCGATGTCTATCCCTGGCAGCAGCTGACCGACGTGATAGAGTATATCGCGACGAGCGTTCGTCGGTGTCTCCGGCTCCTGTGCCCGCTGAGAACTGTCGGATTCGAGAAAGGTTATCATGTGGTTCCGGGCTGGGAATCGTATCGTGGTATCGCGACACCGGTTACCTTCGAACTTGAATTTGAGTGTCCAAATGAACCGACTGGGACACATCTTGCTGAAGATCGAGCCTTAGAGATTCCCCGGTTGTGGAGTACTCACCGACGCCGCATAGCACCCGATCATACTAAGTTTCAGAACCCGCTAGCCCGGTTCGAGCGAATGTTCAGCCGGGAGTCGCTTGAGGACCAATTAGTCGACTGTGTCGTCGGCTGTGAGACGACCGTGTTGAAAGGCGGTTCTCCTGGAGGTAACAGGTACCGGCTTGGTGTTCGGACGGCGGTTCTCCTTGCAGACCACAATTCACCCGATTGGTCGCCAGAACGGATTGGAGCGTTCTTCAAAACGCTGTACGAACATCGAAATGATGTTGTTCATGATGATAGATCACTCCCGGATGCGCCAAGCGACGACGACCGGATTGTAATCGGAGATACGGAATTTCTAGCCAGTAGATTCCTCGAACACGCCCGTGAGCTCTATGCCGATATCATTCGAGAGTATCTCGATCTTGTAGAGTTGAAGGACGAGTCCATTCAGGATATTAATAAACGTATAGATGCTGCTACACTCGAACAAGGCACGAAAATACGCGAACAGTTGTTCTAAATCCCTTTGAGCTAGGTTTGGTTCGCTATATATTTGTCCGCGTGTTAGCGGCTATCGCCTGACCCGTCTTCTCCTTTTGTACTCGCTCTCAGAGGGGGTGTATACTAAGATGTCGATGTCGGTAAGAATAAAGTAAGGGCGATATCTTGGTCAGAAGTATTCGATGGATTCAACGCTTCTTACTGGTCCGACGCATGCCCGACTGGAACAGCGAGCATTTCAGCGGGCTGATGACATCGCAACTGATTCGCTGGGGAGTATTCTCTACATAACTCGGAATGACGCTCGTCGAAGTTCGGTCGAGGATAGCTGGGCGGCGTCGCACGAACCACTCCGACTTCGTGCCGAGACGCTTGATACGGTCGTTCGAGAGTGTTACGAGAATCTTCAAGGTCCGGTCCAACAACTTTCCGGGCAGCTGAACCGCCGGCTCACGGAGTACGCGCTCGACAGAACCACAGCCGAGACAGAGGGTGCTCTCGCTGGCGAACCCGCATCCTCTGCTCTCGCAGACTCGTTCAGTAGCCGGTTTTCACTCTTCGATGACGCTGGCGTCGGGACTGCCGACGCGCTGGCGGCAGAGTTTGAGGGTTCAGCTCTTGATGACCGTATTGCGACAGCCACTGTTGACGCCTACCGCCATTACCGGGATCTCCACACCGACTACGTCGACGGGTGGGTCTGTAGCCGAGGAGAAATGTTTCAAGCCGTCGCGACGGCAGACCAGTCGTTATCAGCAGTCTTTCCAGAACTGGATGTCGTCATTCTCTCAGGATATCACGAGTTCCGCTCCGCTGAACGCCGCCTCATCGAACGCTTCGTCAACGAATTCCCGATGGTCGCACTACTTCCGCTCCATCAGGGTGGCCGGAGCGGGGTCGATGCCGTCGCAACCGACGCCCTGGATGTCTATGAATCGCTGGACTTCGAGACAGTAGAACTGGACCCGGTCGATGATGCTGGGAGAGCCTTCGGAATAATCACCGATGCTCTTTATCGACCGAACCCCGACGCCATCCCAGTCCCTGACACCCTCCGATGGCGGGAACTTCCCACACCGGAGCGTGAGATTCGCTTCGTGGCCCGCCAACTCCGAACCGAGTTAGCCAACGGGCGTGATCCTGACAATCTTGCCGTCGTCATCCCAGGTACCGAGGCGTATTCAGGCTATGTCGAGGACACGTTCGATACGTTCAATATCCCGCACGTTACAACTGCCGCCTCACAGCTGAATCGAACCTTCACCGGGAGTGTCGTTCACGATCTACTGAATCTCGCCGAACCAGACCCGCGTGCCGAGGACCTCACGTCGTTGCTTGCAAATCCGCTGGTCAACGTCGTCGATGCCGACCAGGTCAACGCCATCACGGCTGCCGCCCGCCAGCGGGATACGGTTTCGATTTCGCCCTTGCTAGATGATATCGACGACGAGGCGGAGGCACTAGTTGAGGAACTGCTGGCCACACTGGAGGTACTCCGGGCAGAAGACATCGGAGACGCGACCGAGACGCTACGCTGGCTGTTGGACAACCAATTTGACATGGAGACAGCGTCAGAGGACTATGCCAGCGGCGCTGAGAAAGCTATCGAACAACGGGCTTACGATCTCGTGGATGAGGTCCTTTCCTCGTTCGAGTCGCTGGAAGCCGTCAATAGCGACCTCCCCCCGTTGTCACTGTTCACTCGAGCCTTCGATGGCGTGCCGATTCGGGTCCCGCAGAGCGCTGCTGGCGGTCACGTCGAAGTGATGGGGTTGCTTGACGCTCGGATGCGTTCGTTCGAGAAAGTCTATCTCGTGGGGATGACGAGCGAGCACTTCCCGATGACACCGGAACGGCCTGCTTTCTTCGAGGAAATGACGGATGCACATCCACGGTTTGACACCGGCGATGAGCGGCTCCGAGGCCGTTATCTTTTCGCGACGCTGCTCGCGAACGTCGACGAGCTCACAATTACCACACCGGAGACGGGCGACGATGAATCCGCCGTCGTCCGGTCACCGGTGCTCGATGAACTACAGCGCGTTACAGGGATCGAACCTGAAAATGGCGTTGATAATCGTGTCGGCTCTCGTGAAGACCTCCAACGCCATGTCGCCGTGGCAGATGACCGGCGTGCCGCAGTAAGCTACGCCGGCGACCGCGGTGACCTCTCCCCCGAGCAAACGAAGCGAGTCGACCGTGGACTCAGCTGTGCGACTAACAGGGGCACGGCCGACATCTCCGAGCACGACGGTGCACTCAATCCGGAGACTGTTGCAGAGGTCTATCCGCCGTCAGAGCGTGAACCCTACAGCGCAAGCCGAATTGAGCGATATGCCGAGTGTGGCTTCAAGTTCTACGCTGACAACGTACTCGAGATCGAGGATCCCGACGATGTTGAGGTCGTTCCGACACCCCTCGAAACTGGATCGTATGTCCACGACGTCCTCGAACGCTTCTACGCCGATCTTCAGGACGAGACTGCGGGGAGTGTTGACCTCACCGAGTACGACCAAGACGTACTGGCGGCTCATCTCCATGAGATCGCCGACGAGGAACTTCGGGGCGCTGACTTCGAATACGACGGCCTATTCTACGAACGGTGGAAGGCGGAGCTCTTTGCAGGACTAGGCGACCATGAAGCTGTTCCCTACCTGTCTGGGGCACCCCCTCACGACGCTCCGGAACAGGGACTGTTCGCAACATTCCTCAAGAACGAACTGTCGCGAGAGAATTCCGACAAGCCTCACCTGTTCGAGGCTCCATTTGGCGAGGATCTTCCCGATTCGGATGCTGGGCCGTTCGAAGTCGAACGACCGGATGGATCGACAGTTTCCATCCGTGGCTACATCGACCGCGTTGACATCCATGACGGGGAGCAACCGGCGCTCACACTCTACGACTACAAGACCGGCCGTGCCCCCTACATGACGAAGACGACTGGCGGAACGAAGTTCCAGCTCCCCATCTATCTCCTCGCCGCGAACGAGGTCGTGGACGGTGACCTGTTTGAGCAGGGTGAGCTATCCGCGACGTACTATCAGGTCCGACCGCCGAACGACCTCAAGATTCCCGGTGGTGTCGAATCGAAATTCGACTCACAGGCGGAACTCCGCCAGTTCCTGAACGATGTCGTCCCCGATTGGCTCGGACAGATCGACGAAGCGATTGCCAACGGGCAGTTCCACACGACGTTGTTGTCCGAACGAGAGGCGAACTGCCGCTACTGTGACTACCGTCGCGCCTGTGACGTCCGGCACCATCGCAAGCGGGAGTTCGTCGACGAGGTTCGAGACGACGGCACTACCTACGTACCATTCCGTGTGCAGGACGACGCAGATCTCGAGGCGGTGATGAGCGATGACTGAGGAAGCCGACGACATTCAGCTGACGGGCGAGCAGGAAGACGCACTCGTTCAGGACCGGAACGTCGCAATCACAGCCGGTGCTGGCACCGGCAAAACGACGACACTGACCGAGCGGTACGTCACGATATTGGCCGAGAATCCAGACCTTACTCCCGAGAATATCGCCACGATTACCTTCACCCGCAAAGCAGCTGCGGAACTGACTGAACGCGTTCGGGAGGAAGTATACGACCGACTCGAAGCCGTCGACTCGCCGACAGCGTATCACCGCTGGCGAGACGTACTAGACGACCTTGAGGACGGCTATGTCCACACGATACACGCGTTTTGTACCCGCCTCCTCCGAGAGCGGGCCGTCGAAGCCCCGGTCCCGATTGGGTTCGACGTGCTCGATGAGGACGGCGCCGCGACACTCCAGCGCGAAGTTGTTACTGAATTCCTCGAACGACACCAGGACGAGGAAGATGTCGCCCTCCTCGCTCAGCTCTGGGGACGTGATGAACTAGTCGACATTCTCGGAGGGTTGCTCGACGAACGGCCACAGAGCGAGGCCGTATTGGACGCGTGGGAGGACGCTGACGCCGAGAGGTACGTCGACGTGCTATGGGAGGTTATCTGTGAGTTGGACGCTGCTGACGCTCGCGAGACCCTGTATGAGGACGGACTTCTGAATCAGTTGCGAACGATAACCGGGCGCGTAGACCGCAAGGCGACGATCTCCGACGACGACGGCCTTCGAGCCTACCGAACACTTGAGGATGTCGTCGAGCAACTCCCCGATGATCCTGCCGAGAGTGACTCCCGTACCTGTCAGCAGGCAATTCTCGCCCTCTATGAAGCGTGTGAGAAGAAAAACGGCGGTCTGTACAGTAGTTCCGGTTACGTCGTCGGCGACAGAGACGAGTGGAATGAGTACGGCGACGTCTATGACGACCTGAAGGACGTGATCAATACGGTTATCGCTGCGGTCGAACCCCACGAGGAGGCGCTCGCGACCACGCCCGGTGAACTCGAAGCGAATAGTGCCCACTATGCGCTCGCCCTGCTTCGCGTGTTTGACGATGTGTTGGCAGCATACGATGCCGAGAAAGAGCGTCGAGATACGTTGGATTTCCCCGACGTGATTGAGACTACACTGCAGTTCCTTCGGACCAACGAGGTCGTGACCGAGCGGCTTCGAGACCAGTTCGCAGCTGTGATGGTCGACGAGTTCCAGGACACGGATCCCCGCCAGTGGGAACTCGTGAAACTCCTCACCGGCGTCGACCAGGAGACTTCGTCGAATGTCTTCCTCGTCGGTGACGAGAAACAGAGCATCTACGGATTCCGGGGAGCAGATGTGACGACGTTTGGTGCGGCCCGTGACGAACTCCAGGCGGTCAATGCGGCCCAAGGTGTTGATATTGTTCTCGATAGCGAGGCTGAAAGCCCGACTGAGCTCGAACTCTCGGGGAACTTCCGAACGTTGGATACCCCACTCTCGTTCCTCAACGAACTCTTCGGACACCTGTTCCGGCCGGAGGGCGATGATCACGCCCCCTTCGAGGCATCTCCACAGGAACTCACCACGGAGCGTGCTCGCGTGGAGGAAATCGAGGGCCTGACAGGGAATGTCGAGTATCTCGCCGTGCCGGACGATGCAGAGACCGCTGAAGCGTTGCTCGGTGCGGACCATCCCGTTGTAGCGGGGGCACTCGACCACACCATCGAGGCTGAAGCACAAGGTCTTGCCGCTCGGTTAACGCAGCTGTTCGACAATCCGCCGATGATACAGGATCCAGACACGGGAGCCCATCGCGAAGCCACGCCCGACGACGTGGCGATACTCCTCCGCCGACGAACCCACCTCGACCGGTATCAACGGGCCCTTGAGGAGTACGACATCCCCTATACCGTCGTCGGCGGGGTCGGGTTCTACGATACGCCGGAGGTGCAGGCACTTACGAACCTGCTTCGAGTTCTCGGAGATCCACGGGACGATGTCTCTCTCTACGGCGTCCTCCGGTCGCCGTTGTTTGGGTTCACTGATGATCGCCTCGCACCGGTAGTTGCGGACGCCGACTCGGTCTGGGAGGCACTCGCTGAGACGGACGATCTACAGCTGGCGGATGCGTTCGACCTCTTGTCGACGTGGCGGACGCTCAGCGGCTGTGCGACGCCGCCCGAGGACGGTGTACTTCCGTGGAATCGGTTGCTGTCACGGGTGATTGACGACACTGGATATCTGGCCAGCGTGAGTGCTGACGAACGTGGTCGTCAGGCCGTCGCGAACGTCGAGAAGTTCCGCGATCAGGTGCGGACTTGGAGCGAAAACGGCGTTCACACCGCTGCTGGGTTACTCCACCGTATCGACCGACAAGCCGAAATCGATCCCCGTGAGGGGGAGGCCGACATCCCCGGAGACGCCGAGGGCGTTCGAATCATGACGATTCATTCTGCGAAGGGCTTGGAGTTCCCGATCGTCACAGTTCCCGACATCGGGAGTAGTCTCAACTTCGGTCAGTCCATCGACGACCACGGGTACGTCCGTCTCGTGGGGGGAACTGATGACGCACCTCCGATTCCGGCCGTTGGTGGTCCGAATCCGAATGATGCGTTCTCGATCGAGAAGACAGCTGTTCACGAATACGCTGATCGACAGTCACTCCCCCAAGAGCGAGCGGAATCGAAACGGCTCCTCTACGTTGCGTGTACAAGAACGCGAGATCACCTCCTTCTCTGTGGAACACACGAAATCGATGTTGACGAATCGGGAGCCATCGAACTCGGTGAGCCGGCAGCCTTCGATGAGGCAGATCGGTGGCGAGATTACCTTCAGCCGGTCCTCCTTAATGGAAACCTCGTCGACCGAGCGATTCGGGAGGGACAGGCTCATGGACAGATCGGGGCGGCCAGCTACACGGTACGTAAGCCTCCGCGTCCAGTAGATTGGAAAACCGACGACGATACTGCGGATTCGACACCGGAAATATCGATTCCTACACCACCAGCTCCGACGCCGGCGAAACGGGTTGCTGCGACGACCCTCGTGAATGAGGTTGCAGACACCTCTGAGGATGGTCACAGCTACACGCAAAGCGGTGAGTCATCCGGACTAAGCCCGACGATGTTTGGGACTGTTGTGCATCGAATCAACGAACTCCGGCCGCCGAGAGACGAGTGGCCAACACTCGTTCGTCGTCTGAGTCAGATGGCCGGTGAGGAGCCAACCGAGGGGGATCTCCGCGATGCCGTGGAACATGCCGCTGATGCAGTCGAATTTGTGGATCAGGTTGAAGCGGATGTCCAACCCCAAGCGACCTACGACGAGTTCTCTGTCGTCGCCCGACTTGGTGAGTCGCAGATTGTCGGTGATATCGACCGACTGCTCGTTACTCCAGACGTTTACCACATCATTGACTACAAGACAAACGACCTCTCGTCGACCTCGACTGCTGAGCTAGCTGATCACTATCGTCCCCAGATGCTCGCGTATGCGCTGGCTCTCCTGCAACATAGTCCTGATCGCAGTATTCGTGCGTCACTTCGATTCACCGATGCTGGCGTTGAAGAGCGATTTGAATGGGACGCAAGTGAGTACTCTGTGATCGAATCTGAGCTTCGTTCTATGGTTGAGTAGATTCCTGAATATTGACTCTCAGTCGAACGTGATGCGGAGATAGCCTCCACGGATTGTCCGCTCTAGAGTGTTGGCGATAATGCTGTCGACGGCATCGTCCGGCACATCCTTGGCCACCGGCAGGTCCAAGTTCGGAAGGTATGCATAGAGGTCGGCTGGCGTCCGGAATGTTACGCCTGGCGCCGGCGTGATCGACGTCGCATCGAGTAAGTCAATGTCGTTGCCCTCAATGCGGACTAGCTGGATGCGGTACGGAACATCGTTTCGGACGAACGTTAGCGCCCGTCGGAACTCGTTGACTGTGAAGCGGACGGTGTAGGGTGAGTCGCCGGTCACGGCCTTCACCTCGATCGGGGTCGGTTGGATGGTCTCATCGCTAGCTGTCCCGGCGACTCGGCCCGTAATATCGAGGATGTCGTACCCCGGACCACGCTCATCAGCGGCGACGAAGGTGAGGCGAGGCACGTCATCGGATCGGGACGTCCGACCGGTCTTGATAGAGTCGAGAAGTTGCTGGGCGAGTTGTTCGGGTGTTCGCTCCAGGCGGTCGATATCGCGGCAGCGACCGGGGTTGTGCCAGGGACAGGAGCTCGACTCATCGACGACCGACTCAAGATGCCTACCTAGTCGATGCTGCCAGTCGTCGGTTTCCTCGGTCCAAGCCTTGAGCTGGCCGCAGATGGAGGCGAAGATGACCTCCTCAGCGAACTCGGGGCGGTCGGTGAGATCGCTGCTACCGCCGCTTCCATATTCGGCGTCTCGGGACTGGATGCGGCCGGACACGTCGCTGTTGGCGTCGTCGGCGAACTGTATTGGCGTGGCTTGAATCGTCTCAAAGGCCTGTTCTCGCACCTTTTGAGTGTGCGTTTCTTCTTCGGACGGCGAGTTGTGACGGTCCGGGAACTCCCCTGTCTTGAGATACTGCCTGAGTGATCCACGGAGGACTTGGTTGCTGGTTCCGTTCCCATCCTCCGGTCCAGTATCGGGAGTTCCGTTGTCAAAGATGGCGGTGAGAACGGCCTCACAGAGGTCGTCTAAGGCTGCAGGACTGAGTGTGAGCCAGCAGTCGTCCTCGCCGGTCTCCTCAGTCTCGATAAGACGATGTGCAAACGGTGGGCTGGTCCAGGACCACTCGGCCGGTTGCTGGCGTGTCTCTTTTCGCCACACTTGGATGTCTTGGAGCTCGGTCCAGCGGGTCTCTTTGTCGGCGTTCCACCAAATTCGGCTAACCGTTTCTAGACGATGTGCTTGCTCTTTCGGCAGAGGGTGGTGGTTTTCAAACGCCGGATGATAGGTGCTGGCCCACGTGACGAACGTTTCCAGGTCGATAGTCTTCGAGAGGGCGGTACAGGGACATTCCTCCGATAGAGCAGCCCGGTCGGAGAGCAAGGTTTGGATCATCTCGATGACCGGTTCTGGAGCCGACTGGGTCGCGTCGATAAGGGACTCCATGGTATCGAAGTCGGTCGTTTGCTTACCGATAGCCTGCCGGATGTTCATCCGGATTGTGTAGGCATCTGTCTCCGTCTCGGCGAGACGGTCGTCGAGGGAGGTCAGTATCTGGTCAATGTCGAGCGACGCGCCAATTGTGTCCAAGAGGGCTACCGTTGCCTCGATGTCCGACCGGAGCGCGTCAGCCGATCCTTGTCCAATTGTGCGTCGGACGGCATCAACATCGAGGTCTGCATCGAGTACTTCCTCCTCGCTGGCGAGGGCGAGCCGGAGGTATGTCGAACGCGAGCGCTCGAACAGTACCTGGAGTGCCTCGGTGAAGACCGTTGGATCTGGACCTTCATCATCGACGGATGCCACGTTGTAGGCAAGTCCGTACTGGGTGCTTTCGGTCCCAGTCTTGTTCTCGCCAAGTGGGTAGACGGCAGAATGTTCACCGAATCGGGAATCTTGTAGCGAAAACCGCTCACGGTAGCGCTCGAACATCTCTTCTGGAACGCTCCGGATGTGGTCAATCGCGACCTCCAGGTCTTCGCGGTGGTCAGGCTGGAACGTTTCGCTGGTCTCCGCACTCAACGCGGCGAGGATGAGCGGCCGCCGACTACGCAGTTTCGTGGCGAGACGCTCGTCCGTTTCGGGATTACCCCCTGAATCGAGTTGGTCTACCGATAGCTGTGGGCGGTCGCTGGCTTGTGTCCGGAATTCGCAGTCGAGTGCTGATGCGAGGGTTGCCCCTCGGCCGACAGTCGGCGTCTCCACGACCCACGGACCTTCCCAGGAGCCGTCGCGATCTTCCCAAGGGAGTTGCTGGCTGTCGCTGAACCAGTAAGTTTCTTGATTACGAACAAGCTCGACCGGTACCGACGCCCACTGATCGCCGGCTTTGACTGGGAAGTGGGTGAGAAAGGGAAGTTCACCGAGTGTTGAGTCGTCACGGTCGAGGTAGTCGGCGATCGGTGTAATGAGGCGTGAGTAGACGGTCTTCCAACCATCGGCGATGCCGTCGGTGGCCAACTCCTTGAGCGCGATGGGCTCGTCCTGATTGGATACCAACGGCGTTGCAGCAAGTTCCTCCTGGATCTTCTGGAGGCGGAGCGCTGCCTCGGTGGCAGACAACTCTTCGAGCGGCTTGATGCCGAGCGTCCGCCAGACTTGGATGTCGATCTCTGTCGCCCCGACGTCGACTGTCGGGAGCCAATTGCCTGTCTGTGACCCCTCGCCTGCACGCTCGACCGCCCAGAGGATGGAGTCATCGGACCACCAGCTCGGTGCCTGGAAGCCGCTATGCTGGCCCCACATCTGTGCCGCGCGGAGTTGCCAGTTAAGCAATGTTGGGACCGTGTCGGTCCAGCCGTGGCGCCCGCTGTGGTTGTCACGACATGACCACCCCGTGGTCAGAATCGATTGCTTGAGGTTGTCCCCGTAGGTGGCGAGGACGTCACAGACGTACTCCACGCCAAGTCGGGCGAAGGGATTGTCCGAGCCCTCGGTAGATATCCAAGTCCACGACTCCAAGGCGACGTCGCGGCTGTCAAGCCCATCCACGACAGTTGACGGTGCGATGCCGAGCTCGCTACTGGTATACCGACCACGGAGTTCTTTAACTGAGCACTGATCGCTGTGGCCGGCGGTCGACTGCGGACCGAACTCCGGTGCGGTGATTAAGTCAAGATATGACCCACTATCCTCACCACGGGTTCCGATGGCTGTCCGGCTGATGACCTGCTGCAACGTTGCCCGGAGACTCGAAACCGTTTCCATGTCGACCTCAGCTTGAGCATCGCTCATGTCCCACTTGAGTGGGTTCCAATGATCGCGTCCCTTCCCAGGCGTTTCTGTCTGTGCAAGGGCCTCCACTTCCGGGAATGCTGAGAGACCGAGGATGCTAAGAAGCTTTGCTGTCGTAGTGGGGGAGATATCCCGTTCGGCAAGGAACTGCCAGCGATTGTCGTCTGGCGGGCGGACGATCGGCCTGGCATTTACCGGTTCGGCCGAGGTCGTAGGCTGCTCGTCCAACTCTGACGGCAGTCCCCCCCAGGTGTCGACCTGCTCGTCGGTCTCCCGGAGTGCCTGCCAACTCGGTGGCAGGCGAATGTCGGCGATACGGTGATCGGTCTCATCGGCCTGGTTGAGGAGGTCCGACTGCAGCTGGTTTCGTCTTACCGCAAGTCGATTCAGGAGGTTCCGCTTGCGCTCGGAGTTGTGGGTGTGTTTATGGACGTTGTCGTGAGCAAGGTACGCTCCCTCCGTCGGAACGAGACGCTCTCGCTCCTGGCCGGCGACGGCTGCCGCAAAGAAGCTCAGGGCGTCGTCCGAGAGCGCTTTATTGGAGGCATCGCACTCGTCCGTTCGCCCCTGCTGGCGTTGGGTCGACCCGAGGAGTTCGCGCACGTATTGTGGGTACGATCGTAGCTGGACGATCCCCCAATCGTTCCCCGCCTCTGAGAGAATGCTACTGCACCGGGAATCTTCGGAAATCGCTTCGTCGATGACGAACACGCTGAGGCCGATGTTGTCCGGAGGGATACGTAACTCCGTCTCAGGCGCATCATCACCCCTCCAGAACACTGTTCGTGTGTATGTCTCTGTCACGTTGCCACCCTCGCCGTGGGACTCTACAGGGACCAACTGGACATATCCCTCGTCAGTGTCCTCCGACCGATAGGAGCACGGAAGGATGTGGACGCCAGCATCTGCGATGTCGAACTCGTCATCTAGGATCTTCGCGACGTCTTTCTCTTTGCTATCGGCGTATGCGTCCACGAGCGTAACTGACCCGATGAAGAGTTGCTGCCCGATCGTCGACGGTACGACGATATGTGTGTCCGGACTTGTTAGGTGTTGTGAGAGCTGGGTGGTCCAGGCCTGTACGAGCGAGCGGAGTCGCTCTGTCTCGTCTGTCGCTGACGGCGGTGCTTCCTCTAGAAGATAGCGATACCGTTTAGACCAGTCGACGGTGTCAAGATCGCCGTGCACACTCCACCGAAGGAACGAAAGTAGGCTTTCCAAGGTGGGGAGACGGCGCGTCGTCTTCGTCGGACCCCTCTTATGGACGGACTCGCCCAGTCGTTCCCTGACTAAGTAGAGTGCTGCGTAGGCTCCTACCACTTCGGGGTTTGGATGCAGAAGTGCCTCGGTGACTGCCGTCGCCGGTGTGTCGGAGTCGTTGATTCTCGCCGTGGGCAGGCACGGTCGTTCGCCCAGCTGGTTGTATACGGCCCGAGAGAATAGGTCTAGCAGGCCAATCTCGGCCTCGTCAATTCGGACCTCGTCGTTGATGATGTCCGTAAGCGTCACGTCATCATCACCTGCAGGCGTCGGCGGCAGGAGATTCCACGGGCTGTTCACGGTTCCCAAATCACCTGCGCATCTATCCCGGCGAGCAAGCACGGTCGCGACGTCGCCAATGAGTGTCGCACAGTGGTCTAGGATGAACGCGTTGTACTGGTCTGAGTCAGAGTAGAGTTTCTCCCGATCTTTTGAGACCTCCACGTTCGCATGCAGGCAGAATGGGAATTGTCTCGAGGCACCCGTAATCGGGTAGTAGAGATACGGCGGGTAGGAGTGAGACTCCGGCCCGACGCCATCGAGTACATTACCTTCGAGGACTGTCTGCAGATCCTTGTCAGCCAGCCAGGCTGGCGGCTCGTTATCCGTCGGGACGAGGATTCGTGGTTGGACGTCTACTTCCTGTTCATCATCTGTCGATCGACGTTGCTCTGTGGTCAGCAGGTTCTTCGGGACGATAGGTTCGTGTCCCTCTACCCAGTGGAACAGGTCGTAGGTCTGCTGGACCCGCTCTTGGCCCTGTCCTTGATTATAATCCTGCTCTCGCTGGTCAACTGTCACCGTCACAGATGTCGACTGCACCGGGCGCTCGGTATCGGTTGTGTGGGTCACCGGGTCCGACCGGTCAATATCCCACCGTTCGTGGGCCTTCCGCTCGCTCCCCTCAAGATGATCCAGTACGAGCTGGTCGATGTTCCCGAAGTGGATGAGTGACTCTGGCGTTACCTCGCCTCGTGACTCTCCGTACGCGTTTGCCGTGGCCGAGTAGCTCAGCCGAGCCCACAGGTTGTTCGCAATTCGGCTGGGGTCGCCATTGCGCTCTGTCTCAACCCCGAGGGCCGAACGGAATTCCGTAAGATCCTCGTCCTCAAAGTGTACGATGACTGCCGTCGTGAACTGATCCGGAATATCTGGCCCATCGACGATCACCGACGCATCGGTTAACAGCTGTTTTGCTACCTTTTGTAGCGAGCCATCTAGTGCCGCTCGGTCGTCCGGCACCTCAAGTGGTAGCGGATAGGAAAAGAAGGGGAGGCTCGTGACGTCTTCGGAGCGAAGGGTTTCTGGCGTGATGTGGCTCGTGTGGTCTGTCGGCGCAACGAGCTCGGCAAGGTCGCCAGTTGCTAGCCGCCCCCGGAAGTTGTCAAGGCACTCTGCCACCGCCGGCTTGTCAGTCGCTGTCGACCGAGAGAGAACGGCCGCGGTCGGGTTCACAGGCCCACATTGGAGCCGCCCGAGATTCCCGTCTTCAAGGTTCGTCCATACCTCGTAGGCATCTCCGATGGTACAGACTGATGTCAGGCCTACTCCCTTCTCGCCAATTGCGTCTGTCTCCTTCCCTGAGCGGCTGACCTTGCGTAGGTCCTCCAGAACCTCCTCGTCTTCAAGTTCAAACGGCGCACCGGTGTTGGCTACTAGGACGCCTTCACGTGAGACGGCGACGTACAGCGTCCCCGTCTCGTCTGCCTTCTGGATAGCATCACGACCGTTCTGCAGGAGTTCTACCAGTTCACGGTCTTGATGGGCGCCGGCTGTCCCCGCTTCGCCGCCACCAATGCTCGTCTCGTTGAAGAGCGCATCCTTCGGTGTGTCGTACCGACCGTCTGGACCTATAGACTCAAGTTTTTCCAGCAGATCGACGTATCTATCGGTCAATTCGTTTGTCCACTCTCTGGCCTTAAGTGACATCTAATGAAACGTAATTCAGAGACAATGTAATTAAATACTTTGTCTAAGATCAATTGACTCGATCTGTGTTTATTCCCTGGTCCCTTCGTGAGTATATTACCAGTTACTAACCGTCCCCCTGATGAGCAGACGACTCTTCGCTGTTAGTCTCATTAATCTAGTAACGGTTATAGTTCTCATTGAATGGTGCTTCCATTAATTACTGTTCTCGTCTCTAAGAACTGTAACTGATCTCATAGCGACTGGAAAAACAGAAACGAGCAAAACGAGAGTAACGAATAGAACGAGTGGGGCGAGGGTAATGAACGGCCTCTCCGGATTAAATTAGATGGCGCTGAAACCGACTATCTATGTACTCGTTGAACGAAACGAAAGAAACGAGCGTAACGAATTAATTGATAAAAACGAATACGTTCTATTCAATGAGCATAACGAACGGTAGGATTTAACAGGGTGGTATTCCATTCATCGAGCGAAACACCCGCACTGAACGCACCCATCGTAACGAGCGAAACGAACAAAACGAGCACAACGAACTCATCACACATAACGACCGATATGAGCGACACGAACACTTCACGAATCACCGTAGCGAATCAGAAAGGAGGTGCCGGGAAAACAACGGATGTCATCCATACTGGCGGCGCTCTCGCCGCACGAGGACACGATGTCCTCCTCGTCGACATCGACTACCACGGCGGGCTCACATGCTCACTCGGCTACAACGATCTCTACTACGACACAGACCGGACCACGCTCTTCGACGTACTCGACTTCGACCAAATGGAGGCAGTGAACGATGTCATCGTCGAACATGAGGAGTTCGATATTCTCCCTGCCAGCGAGAAGCTCGCGAATAATAAGAACATCCAGACGCTGCTCGAAGCTCCCAAGAGTCGAGAGCGACTGGGGATGACCCTCGATGAACTTGACAAAGACTACGATTACATCATCGTCGATACCCCACCGTCACTCAACGTTCTCACCGATAACGCACTCGTCGCAACAGGAAACGTGATTATCCCTGTGATTCCGGAGAAGCTAAACGCCAATAGCCTCCAGATTTTCGCAAAACAGCTCAGATCGCTCGAACCAGCCTACGGGGACATCAACCGTCTCGCAATCATGTGCAATCGCGTCGAGCAGAATGGCGAACACCGGAATACGATTGCAGAAATCGAATCAGCATATTCACTACCGGTTTTCCAGATTCCGAAGCGCACCGACCTGTCCCAATCAATCGGCCAAGGAACGTCCATTTTCGGCTTCGACAAAGAGAACAAGCGCGTTGAGGATGCCCGCCAGTTATTCACTGAAATCGCTGATCTCCTTGACGAGACGTTTGAGAAGACTGCTCCGGAGGAGGTGAAAACATGAGTGATGGCTGGGGTGATGCCTCAGGTATCGAAGGCAACTACGAGAACAACAAGGAAGAAGAAACGAACGAGGCGACTGAAACCGACCAAACCAGTTCATCGACTGAAACACAGAAGACGAGCTCACCGAACGAAACGAAGGAAACGAATTCATCGAGTGAAACGAATAAAACGAGCAAGACGAACATCAAGGACGAGTGGAACGGCCGGACGATCTACATCCCGGACAACATCCTCGATGATTTGGAGGATACGTACCTTGAGTCCCAACTGAAACTCCGGAAAGCCGGTCGTGACGAATTCAAGAAGAACCGGCATTTCTACCCACTCCTCGTGCAGTTCGGTCTCGAAGCCCTCTCAGACGCCGACGCTGACGAAATTCAGACTCGACTCTCCGACATCGGAGATGAATAGATTTCTGTGAGACTGTTAAATCGCTCTAGCATCGTTGGTAGCACGACTTCTTTATTCAAGCGGTATTAAAAACTGAGAATAGGGTACTGTCTAATTACCCAAAACCGTCCGAGGAGGAGCCGATGACTGGGACTTAATTGGGACGAACCTAATGTTTATCTATCTTGCCTTGCTCAATCATTTCAATCGATTACCAAGTCCCTATAGACGATATCATTAGTTTCAAATAAATAGATTCCTCGTATCACATAAACAGATGTCTAACTTCGAAGCTAGTCTCTCAGAACTAGGTGAAGGGGATAGAGAAGAACTGGATGTTTTCACCCAAGACTTATCAAATCAACTGAAATATTTGGGAAGAGCCAACCAATTCATAGAAATATGGAAAGAAAGGAATTATAGGAACCTTGATGAAATAGACCGATATTTAATACAGCAATCAAAACTGAAAGGCAGAACCTTTTCATATGTAATGGATAGAATTAGCGACTGTTATAGAAAATCACACAGAATATTCAAAAAAGAAGAACTAAATAAATCTCTCGTTCAATATATCCGAGATATAGATGAACGGAACCTTAGAACATATCTTCAATATCACTTAGAAGATATCTTAACAGAGGACTTGGACTGGGTATCTAATACTATCAGTGAGCATCAGTATTACAAACGCTATGAATGCGGTCTGGAAGCAATTAAGAGTGAAATTGTAGCTCGTAATGGATTAGATATATTGGACAATATACCCGATAAATGTGACTCAATTAGTGACCGTTATCGTGCCGCGGTCAAGGAAGGAAACGATTTTAGAACAAGTGGCGGAACACCTGAGCTTGAGTCTGCAGTATATGACGCGATTTGGCTGGCCGGATGTGGGATAGCTATAACGTATGATGGGGCAGAGATAAATCCATTAAGTGTAGGTATGTCTTTAATGGGGTTAGCAGCATACGGTCAAGCACGAAATTAAAAAGCAACATCCGGTACTGACGATGCCGTAAGTAGCGGCAGACGCACTGGGAGGGCCTTCGTGGCAAGTCGAGCGTCTTTAACTCTTCAACGTCCGCCGGTAACAGGACACCCTCGGCTATCGTTATCTCGCTCATATGTAGAAACGTGGAAAGAGGTCGTCCACGTATTGGGGCTTCAAGTTGAGCGAGTGGGCGTTCAAATCGCCGGAAGACAGCAGGACCAGTTCATGTCAGATCCCCCTTCCACAGCTCTAAATAAGAACGAGCCTGTCACAGCTGACAGCCCACAACGCGAGCGCATTCCGGGACCATCGCTATTACTCCTAGTTGGAGGTCCCGTACTTGACATCTTCGAATAGGCCGCACAAGGACAAGGTCCCTCATCCTTCGAGACCTATCATTAATCGTGTTGGAAGATACCTCGAACTACTTACCGAACGCGTCTGCGAGCAACTCTCGCATCGCAGGCCGCCGGGCCTCTCGACGTTTCTCCTCGGAAAGATAATTCTGATGCACCACGTCCGCGGAGGAACTCCCCTGTTCGTCAGCGATGATATCGAGGCGGTCGAGCACGTCTGCAAGGGCGTCTTGGTACTGGCTATACCAGAATCGGCGGGCCATGTGGGGCTTCGGGAGGCCACCGTCGACGCGGACACCAGCCTGTTTGGCGAGTCGGTGGAACCGATTCCGGACAGTATCCGAGTCAATGTGGCCCGTCTCGGCTTGTGTTGAGGGGAAGAGGTAGCCACTCCACTCGTCGTAGTCATCGACGAGTTCGTGCTGGCGCTCCCGGTAGGCGTCCAAGCCGTAGAGAAGGCTGACTGTGCTTGGGCCGTTCTTCCGTTCCTCGAACTCAATGTGTGGGTCGTCGGAGTCGACACCGACAAACTGGTTGACGTGGAGTCGCGCGATCTCGCCTGACCGTAACCCCCAAGTTTCGGGATTAGATTGTGTCCCTAGAACACAAGTAATAGTGAGGCACTCCTAACCACTCGTGAAACCCCCGTATTCCGTATGATCCGGATACTCGACACGCTCTGAGCGAGACGGTTGATTTCGGGTGGACAAATCCCGCATTCGGTTTCTCAACCTGCTGACTACATCTTCTGTACTCAGCATAGCTACGGTCAAGTTACTCCGAATCTGACAGGAGATGCGTGGTGAATTCGAACCACGCATCGCACATGTCATCTCGTAATCTAATGGATTTCAACAACGCACAAGATGATCTGCTTGTCCGATGAGCTAAATTGGGTGCTGGAGTTTTTTGAGACCTCCTTCGGGAAGTGTGAGGAGTAGTTGCGAGGCAGGTGATTTAACCAACAGACTATGCGCTAGCCGGTCGGATAGCGCTTTGTGTTGGTTAAACGATGGCGCTCTTATATAGAGCTGCGGAAAGCCCCTGTAGTTACACTGAGCCAGCCATAATCTGGGAGTATGTCGTCTGCTCAGCCGGCGTTCGGCGCAATGTTTCGAGAGCTGATCGAGCTGGGCGTCGTCGAGATCGACACCGAACCGCTCGATGCCCGCATCGAGCGGCGACTCAAGGAATTCTGAGAGAATACGTCCTGTCCACGGTGCGGGCACAACTCCGTTCAAACGTGGCCACACCACGACCGCGTGTGGTGCCGTGACTGCAACTTCAAGCCGGTCTACACCTACGGAACGCCGTTCCACGAGAAGCACCTCACCTGTGGTGAGGTACTTTTCGCGTTCACCCTCTACGCCGATACGTTGCTCAGATCAACCAGATCGCGCCGTTGGTCGGGCGAGCCTACAAAACCATTCACACCGCGATTCGGGAGGTGGAAACCGCGATTCATCGCGGTTTCCCCGTCGTCTGGAGCCTCCTCGACCAAACCATCGACGGACCGATCCAAGTCGACGAATCTGGTGCAGTCTGTTCGGGCTACAAAGGCCAAGAGCCGCCGCGGCACAGCCGTTCTCGCGGCGGCTCGTCCCAAACTGGCCGCTCACGCTGGCGGGGCCGTCACGGCGATCAGTTGACGCTCGTCGCGGCGTGCCGCGACTCGCTTCGCGTGATCCGCGGCCAACTCGGCATCGACTACGACGGTGATCTTGAGCCAGTGATTCAGGCGGCTGAAGACCTCTCCCAGCCACTGGGAGAGGTCTGGACCGACGGACTCCAAGCCTACCGAGAAATGGAGCATGACCATCGACCCGTCGTGCACAAGGAACGGTACGTATCGCCCGACGGCGTCCACATCAATCAGGCTGAGTGCCTGTTCTCGCTCGTCAAGCCGTGGCTACGGAAGTTCCGCGGCCTGTCCAAGCAGGGCTTGGAACAGGCCGCTCACACCTTCGGCATCGTTCGCTCACTCACCCTTGTGGGCGAATCCATCGATTCAGCCATTGAGTGTCTCGTTATCGGGGCGTTCCACAGTTCTACATAAGAGCGAACGATGGGGCAATCGATAGAGGTCACGTCCCAGTTAGGTATCGATACTGTCGAGATCTAACTCAGAGGCTTCGAGAGGTCCCTCGATACCGCTATATTGGTCGTAGTAGGGTCGCAAGTGGAGGTCCGCGACGACCTCCATCTGCTGGGGGAGGACGTCGAGAACGTCTTTCTGGAGGAGCGTGTTCCCAACTTCTTCGAGTGCCTCCAGGTCGAACTTGGTCCGGAGATGGTAGAGAACCGAGTTTTCGTGCGGTGCATCTTCATTTCTCTCACAGAGCGTCGAGACGGAGGTCCCGTCGGCGCAAGCGCCGACGAGGACCTCGTAGATGTCTTGAGCGTCGAGTTTGGCGTTCTCTCCGAGTGTGAGTGCAACTTCCTCGTTAAGGGAGTTGACGAGGAAGTTAAGAAGCCGGTCCTTGTGGATTTCACCGTCTGCTTGCTGGGTTTTAGACACACCTTCTGCAAGCAGACGTCTCAACTAACTGGCTTTGTGAAGTACTGAACCTTACTTTCGTATCCTACTCTCGATTTCGTGGAGAAAAACGATGAGGGATACCGACTGACCACCACTTTACAGTCCGCTGAAGACCTCCTCACGCGTTTTAGTACACTCATTGATGGCGCTACAGACACAGAATCGTAGTCACAATCATCAAGTTGATTTTCTGAAAATTCGGAGATTAGTCTGTCGATAGAATTAGGTGACAGGTCGTTCTGAATCCACGATTAGTCTGCTCGCGGATGTGGACAAACGCCACTTGGAATCAGCGTCGAAACCACCAATGTGGTCGTAAATCTAACTGATGTGGTCCCAACACGCTTCCTTCCGGGGATTTTGCACAGACCACTGTGCAGTTTTAGCTTGTCATCAACATCGTCATCGCTTCTGCTACCCCGTATCTGGTGGTCTTAACCAACAACTATCCGCCAATCCAGCCCGTATGTTGGTTAACTCTGCTACCCCCAATACTGACGGAAGATGAGTTTCCTGGTGCCGACCTCGCTAGTCAACCTGAGAATGAGACACTACTCGGCGAGCAGAAACTCGTCAGTCAGAGTCGTCTGACGTCCTCGGGGATGAGGGTGAATCCGAGTGTCCGAAAGTCACTATCGAATGCGAAGATGTGGTTGATGTCGCGGCTTCCAGCGAGGACACTACTGGCGTGGTCAACGAACAAGATTAGTAAATTACCAGATAGCGGGCTTGAAATCCTTCGTGAGAAAGAATTCGATCACGACGGTCTCGTCCTGAGGTAGCACGCGGGGAAAGCAATACCGAGTCTAATTCATAATTCAGCGGCTTCGTCGGAATCACCGACTCAGAAATTGTTTGCCAATCAGTCCATGATTTGGGATTCGGGGATCATCCAGGGACCATCGTACCAGAACATTCCGTAGTCTAAGAGGACCTTGCGTCCGTTGTAGACTCCGACTTCTTCATCGTGTGGAATCCAGTTTGGGTCGCTCTGTGTGAGTGCTTCTTTGAGTGGTTCAGCTTGAGGCGTTCCACCGTCGCTTCTGGTCACATCCGACGCTTCAGGCATTGTAATCCACGAAAAGTTTTCTCCGTCCCAGCCAGTGATCGGGACAAACAGGTGGTCGACGTCTCGTGCTTTGGCCTCACAGTAGATGCGGACTTTTCCGAAATTCTCTATCGAATAACACCGGGTGAACCGTGGATC
This sequence comes from Halorussus pelagicus, assembly GCF_004087835.1. Taxonomy (NCBI): domain Archaea; kingdom Methanobacteriati; phylum Methanobacteriota; class Halobacteria; order Halobacteriales; family Haladaptataceae; genus Halorussus; species Halorussus pelagicus. Next base: position 43,102 of record NZ_CP035121.1, on the reverse strand, counting down.
AGACGTATGCTCTCCCTCTACTGCAGTGAAATCTCGGTCTTTCCCGTGCGTCGAGGTGATGACATACTGGGGTCCAGCATCTTCTCTAACTATCCGGCCGAACTCCGGATGTTCTTGTGGTACTCTCCCTGCTCGTGGATTCCCGAATCGCCACGAATCATCTGTCGCATACTCTTTGCGTGCGGTCTTGTATTCCCCATCACGAAGAGTTTCGACCAATTCTGTTATCCACTCTTCCCCTGCGTCTGTAAAAATGGAAGGAGAGCGTTCAGATTCGCTCATAAGGTAGGATAATGCAACTCATGTATAACAGAGTCGTTTTGAAAGTCTCGGTATATAGGGTTTGATATTTATGCTGCAGTAAGAATTTTTAACTAGCATGAATTCGTACAATCTGCTACGTAACAGTCGTTTGTCCGGATCTTCGTCAAATACATCGGATTCCAACTCCTCAAGCCGTTTGCTGATATTCCAGTTCCATCAGTACGTAGAGACAGTCTAGATGGCACTGTCTAGTTACGCAGTTCTCGAATAGATTGGCGATACAGCGCCTCTTTGGCCGGTAGCAAACGGTACGGATTCCTGCAGCTTTGTCGGGGTGTTGAGTAAGACCGGCGAATGCACGCCGCTCATCGCATCTCGACCCTAAATTACAGTTATCATACACTAGTTCCACGCGCCTTCCGCGAGTTCATCGTACCACCGTCTGCCGGTTTCGCGTAACTAGACAGTGCCGTCTAGATCATCTTGTATGATTCAAACAATATATCCATACGGAAACAATTTATATCCAAAATAATAGATATTCAAATTATATTCCGTGAGGGGCCACTAGAAGCCGAAGTTTCCGCTGCCGAAGATGAGGACGATGCAGACGTATTGGAGGCTCTAGGCGACTTCGTTGAAAGTTATGATGCCATGGGAATCGGAATACAACAGGAAACTACTGTTGACCCCACAGAAGGGGATACAGCAGACGAATTAAGCACCGACGAGCATACAACTGGCGGCAGCAATGGTCGTTCCAATTCGTTATTTGATGAAGTAAATGCAACAGATACCGAACTACAGCGAGTACTGAAAACCGGGAGGGTTGAGGATGATGAGATTAAGGAATTCCCCGAAATTCTCGAAGATACCGACCTGCTTGGAACCTCTGTTGCAGAGCGTATTTTGACTGGAGCAGCAGTTGTGCTTACCTTTAGAGGATGCTCACGGTGTTTCGCGTGCTAAAACAACTAATCTAAAAGATGCACTTGGAGAGTCTGGGTTAGACATTGATAACTGGTCGAACATTCACGCACAAGAGAATAAAGATGTTTACCTCCACCCCAAGGGAGTCGGTTCATCGGGAACTACAGCAGTTCGGGAGCCTGGTAAAGAGGACTCCTACGACTACATACAGGCATTGGTTGATAACCTCCGAGATGAGAGAGAAGATAGCAAGTAAAACAACGCCGAAGACGGCCTACTATAATGAATTTCCCAGGCATAGAGTGATGAGATCCAGGACAAAATCACTCTGCGATTAAACAGCGATAGTTGGCACGAAGAAAAACCGCTACCTGAACGCCGTTTGTTACGAAGCAAATTAATCGTTGAGAGCCTAGTGACGTCAGTTGCTCTCAAGACAGTCGAGTGCTTCCTGTACTCGGTAGCCGGGAACCTGAATACCCATACATAGATCATATAGACATACCGTCAAATAACCTCCCAGTATATCACACATTCCGGCTGATCACCGTTTAAGACACCACAGCAACCACACGCACATATGCTCCTCGGTGCTTACGAACAACCACACTCCGCCCACTCACACCACAACTATCTCGTCTTCATCCTTCTCGACGCTGAAGCACACGGACTCCAGCGAACAACTCCAGAACTGTATGTTTGCGACTGCGGTAACGAACTCACACCGCTCGAACTCGACTGGGGCGACCGAGACAAAACTTCCTGGCCGAACTGCAAATCCTGGCGCAACGGGGGGAAAAAAGCACTGCCCTGAGTGTAACGAATACTTCTCCATGAACCGGCAACAAGCCGCTCATCCCGTCGGCTACGAAGTCCAACCCAAAGACGAGTACGACGCGATAACCGACGAAGCACGCACAGAAGCCAAAAACCGATACGGAAACACCTGTCTTGCTTGCGACAACGACGTCGACGCCGTTCATAGAATTGTCCCACCTCGCTATTACGGCACAGGCGACGCGAAAAATCTTGCACCCCTCTGCAACAATCATCACCGACACTACGGCCACAAATTCGTCGATATCTATTACCCACACGAATGGCGCGACATCGACGGCCTCGACTGGGAAACATACGTCACCGAACTCAAAGCCGACTACGCCTCAAAGGATTCCAATAACGCACAAAAGGTCGTCTCGCTCTGCGAGGATCTCCTCGAGAACGTCGACGACATCCCCTTGATATCAAACCCATACAAACAACCGCGAAAAGACATACCTATCGAATCCACAACCACCGGCAACGAACATCCCCCAGAAGGCATCAAACGCGTCATCAAGAGTGTGAACAACTACTTCGAAGACGCCCCAGGAGCACCACGGGAACGAGCAGCGCTCGAAATTCATGACGAACTCGACCTTCCTCGCGACGATATTACTACGACCATCGACTCACTCATCTCTCGCGGTGAATTATATGAGCCGCAGGAAAACTACCTCAAAGCACTATAATACTCGAGCACAGTACTAGCCGGCGAGCGCGACATTACACAACGAACCGTACATTACTCACTCACACATGCAAAAAACGCCACACTTGAAGACGTCTCTTCCTCTCGAAACATAACCGACACCCGTGAATTCTCCGGATCTACCGACACATCTCCCTTCCAAACCGAGCGTCGAACACAAGCTCCCATGCCCGGATAATACTCTCCCGTATACGGCATCCGAACATCTACCTCTTCGACCGGATTCATCCGACCAGCACTCGCATTCAGGAACACCCCTCTCGCGTCGGCGTCGCCTTCGACACACTCAACGCCTTCGAACGTTAGAACGAGTCGAGCGTCGTCGACGCCCCACCAGTATCGAACAACTCATTTAACCGCTCTTCCTTCTCAAGCGCCTCCTGCGCAAGATCCGGTCGAATCGAGAACTCGTATTCATAATACGACCCTCCCTTTGGGCCCTTGTTCTGCTCGTCCACATCAAGGAATCCTTTCAACGTCAGCTGCGACAACCGGTCGTGAATCGTTCTGTCCGTCCGCACATCCGCATCAATCCGCTTCGCAGCCATCACATACCGTTCATAAATCCGGTTACGCTTCGATGGCGTCTTATCGTCCCGCTCCAATAACAACAACGCATACAACGTCAGCTTGCTTTGCGTCGGCAATCGTCGCAACTCCTCACGAATCTTATTGCGCTCCACAATTTCATCAGCCTGCCTAACGTGCGCTTCCGTAATCACCTCGGACTCCTCGTCCCGAGCCAGATCTCCTGCTTTATACAACCGCTTCAGCGCCTGCCGAGCACTCCCCGAATCTTGTGCAGCGAACGCCGCACACAATGGAATCACATCACCCTCCAAAATGTCGGACTGTAACTCGTAACTTCCATCATCGAGTTGCTCCGCAGTCGTGTCGTGGAACGCCTCGCCAGCCCGCTGCTTCAAAATGTTCCCAAGCTCATTCGCATCGTACGGCGGGAAGTGGATCTCCTCATCAGCTAGCGAATCTTTCACCCGCGCAGAGAGGTTATCGCGGAACGTGAAATCATTCGAGATCCCGATAACACCAACGTACGTCTCCTCAACGTTTCCGTTGTCGTTCGCTCGCGGGAGTTTATACAGAATATCGTCGTCGTTCCCAATTGCGTCAATTTCGTCGAGTATCACCAAGCAGTGCGTTGCGTCGAGCGCTTCCAATTCCTCGAACAGCATATTATAAATCATGCCGCTCGGGTAGCCGGTCGGCTTGATCTGTTCATCCGGCGGACGGAACTGATTGATAAGGTTCGCAGCAACCTGGTAGCTACTATTCAACGATTTGCAGTTCAGTTCAACGACGTGAATATCGACGCCGTCGATGCGCTCCTGATCTTCCGTGAGTCGCTCGACGATCATTCGCGAGGAGAGTGTCTTCCCAACGCCAGTTTGCCCGTATAGAAACAGGTTTTTTGGCGGTGCCCCATTGATGACGGGTTTGAGCGCACTCTGGTACTGGTCGAGTTCCTGGTCGCGCTCAATGAGGCGGTCGGGCTGATAGCCGTCTCGTAAGACAGATTCATCGCGAAAAATCGTCGAGTCAGGAGAGAACGGTTCCAAGCCCATCGTATAGATGACAGACACAGCGTGTGACATAAAACCACCGTTTCACGAGAGTCATCCGTTTCACGAGACACACCCATCGCTTTACGAGAGGCACGAGACAGTTTTGCCACGCGTTCGGACGTAACCCCTCGCCCCCCCCGCCCCCACATTTCACGAGTGTTTCCATTAGATCCCAGGGGAAGAGGTCGAGAACGAACTTTAGATAAGAGAAAGGTTTAATACTGCTCCATATAAACAGTATCTGCAAACTAACACGGCTTCTTTATTTTAGTGAGATTTTATAGGAAGAAGAGTTAGACATGATTTCGTCCAGACTGTCTTCGACACCAACTCTCGTGAAAATCGGGGAGAGGGGGCAAACCAATTACTCTTCTCACCCACCACGACCTCGCTCTCTCTACTTAGAACACCACAACTCTCGTGAAAACCGGGGGGAGATCCCTTCGAAACACCAACTCGTTGCCTCGTACTAAACTCTCATGAAACGCGGGGTGTCTCACCCCAATGCCGGACACTCCCGCACTAGCCGCCAAGACCTCCTCGACGAACTCAAATACTTCCTCAACGATCTCAACCACACATCCATGTTCGAGGACATGAACACGCATGGAAAACACACACTCACCTACCGAAACCGCTTCGACAGTCAGAACAACGCCATCAAACAAGCCGGCCTCGAACCAGATCAAGAGGCCCCGACCACACGCTCCGAACGCGAACGAAAACAACGGCTACTCGAGAATCTTGTCGAACTCGCAGAAGACTTCGGCCACATCCCAACACAGGAAAATCCGTGAGCACACCACGTATAGCCATATCACCTACTATGGTGACGAAGACGACACGGACGGCCTCTATCATTCGCAAGCGAAGCGTGGGACCACCGCGTTCCACGTCTACGCGACACTCTACGCGCGTGTGAGAAACAAACGCTACACGCTGGTGGTGCGCCGTCTTACCGACGTCGACACCGCTAGCAGTGTCCTCGCAGAGTTTCTTGGTATCGTCGACGGCTTTGACTTTGAGGTCAAGGCCGTGTATCTTGACCGCGAATTCTACGACAGCAAGTGCTTGACGCTGCTTCAGGTGCACAACCACGCCTACGTCATGCCGATCGTCCGCTGGGGAAAGACGATCAAGCAAGAACTCTCGGAAGGCTGGAGTCGTGTGATTCAGCACAGTCTGACGGGGAAACTCGACGGTCACGGCTGGACCGTCGAGTTTCCCGTCTACATCGACTGTACCTATCAGAATGGGGGGTATGACGAACATGGCGTGGCGCGTCACGGCTACGCCGCTGACGCGCCGTTCATCAACACTCCACGAGACGCTCGACCACTACGCGAAACGCTTCGGTATCGAGGCGAGCTATCGGCTCTCCGAGCAGAGTATTGCGACGACCTCAACACAGAATCCGGTCGTACGGCTGTTGTACGTCGTGGTGAGTTTGCTGTTGCAGAACGTCTGGCGGTATCTGCACTGGGAGTACGTGGCGACGCCCCGCCGAGGCGGGCGTCGCCTCTGGAAGTGGCCGTTCAGGGAGTTCATTAACATGGTCCGACGGGCAGCGTGGACGGCCCTCGCGGTGCGGCGGGCCGTCCCCGCAAACCGACCACCGGACGACCGGTTTAGCCGGTAACTCCGACCGGGCCAGCCTGCGGTGTGAGTGGCGACGCTGTCGCGTCGGCGGCGGCTGCCGCCGACAGCGACGGCTCTCTGTCGATTCACCCATGATTCTCCCGTCGAGACCGTCAGTGCAACCGCTCCGACACAGAACTCAGGCTTCAGAAACGGTTAGCCGAGGATGCTTTGTGAGGTACTGATTTTCCCTTCTCAGGCGGGATCTCGTCGGGGTAATAGTATTCACCGTCGGCGGTCTGTTCACAGTATCGTTCGATCCAGATAATCCCGAGCAAACTCGCCCCCACCCCCCATTTCTGGCGTCCTCACACAGACACGTAGCCAGTGCCGATCAAGACACCAACTACTATAGGACCGCGTTTTTCGGCTAACGCATGGCCAGCGACACTGAACTGACGGACGCCGAATTAGAACGGATACAGCGGGCCTCAATCCAATACCAGACCGAGATCGACACTGCTCACGTCCGCGAACTTCTTGAAGAGACCTCACCGGACCTGCTTGATGGCCTCTCCGGAGTGACCGCGTACAACCGTCTTCCACCAGAAGAACAACTCGCCCGCGAAATCCAGTTCTTTCGCGCCTGCGAGGCCGACCCCAATACCCGTCCTGACGACCCTGCCTTCTTGTTCACAAAAATGACCGTTGAGCAGGGGATTTCAACTATCACCGTCTACGACGAGTACCACCGGTTCGAGCCATGTGTCGACAAAGTGTTTAAGCTTGATGATGACCAGATAGCCGACCTTCACAGCTACATCACCGCGTTCAAAGACAGTGATTACTATACCACACTTCGGCAGGACACCCAGCCCTTTCTTGAGCACTTCCCCAAATGGAATCCCGCGAATCTGACTGCCGATAATGTTCTGTTCGGGAAGAAACTCTACGAATCCGTCGTGAACATCTGTGAACGCGGGTTTCCGAATCTGCTGGCGATGAAGCGTGTACTCGACGGTGAACGTCCGGAGAACGAACCGCTCCAACGGAAGCGCGCCACATCTGTCCGTCGTGAACTGACGGATACGGACAATATGAACGCCGTCTATTTTGATTTCATCGTGAAAAAGTTCGACCCACGGCTGCGGAACGGTATTGCTCACGGCGACCTGCTCAACGAGACGACGCAACAGGAGGTTCGTATACCGACTGAAGACTGGAGTTACTCCTACGAGGAGTTCAATAAGGTGATCACAGCGAACATTGCGAACGCGCTGTTCCTCACGGGGACGTTCATGGCGCTTGTCGACTGGGAGTTCCAAATGAGGCAGTTCGACGAATCAGGTAGGGACACGCTCGAGCTCTGAATAGCGGATACTGTCCGGTCGTTCTCGCCTTGTTCTGTATTCTCACGCAAAATTGAAGTGATGAGGCTGTATTTGTTGAAATAGAGAATAGGCCACACGCATTGCAGGTCTGGTTCCCACCGGCCTGCGACTGGGTGTTACCCGTATCACAGCCGTGACTGCGGCTGTGATACTGATCACCCATGGCCTACGACATTTCCTTCCGGCGCGATTCCGAGGCGGCTTTCGAGACGCTGGACCGTGAGGCGGCCGCCCGCCTGCAGAAGAAGCTGAAGCGTGTCGCTAGCTGTGACTGGCGGTCGCCTACTGACTGGGACTACTCGCCGTGGAGTGGCCAGGCGACCGGCAAGTTCAACTGGGGCTCCTACCGTGTCTTCGTCGACGTCGACGAGAATGCTGGCGAGATCGTGGTCCACGAGGCCCGCCACCGCGAAAACCTATATCGGTAGTAGAACGCTTGGCCGCCGTTCCCATCCTTTGGACCACTTGTTTTGGCCGCCCTTTCTACCCCTTCATTTCCACCGGATTTTTGCACGACGGCAGTATGGCATTCATCCCTACGCTGATTGTTGCCCGAGCTTTACATCGCGACTATACGGAGTAACACCATCGTGACAAAAAACATTTTCCGATATGTCGACGGAGAAGAGTCACAGAACGACTTCTTCGCCTCTCTCTTATCCTGGGCGGAGACCCCTCGCGTCCTCAACACGATTCATGCAGACGACAGCATCTCGTTCGACGACTCAGCCGAAGTGGTTGCCACACAGCGAGACGGCCTTCCCGAATTTGCGCCGGAAAATGACCACCGCCGGACGCTGGACTGGGTGGTCCGTGATCAAACGAAACTCGTCGGCTACGAGTCGAAATGTGAGGACGGCCTTTCCGATAGCCAACTCCGGGAGGAACGCCGCAAGCTCGAACACAATGCGCATCGTCGTGAGATTCACCTGTTTGCCGTCACGGAAGACGTCTGCGAACCAGAGTTTACGGCCGATGCAACGTGGAAACAGTGGGAAGACATCGGGCAAGCAGTGATCGAGATGGGCGACAAATCAGAGGCGGTCGAAATCATGGCAGACATGTTCCGAGACAAGGGCTACGAAGGCTTCCGCGGCTTCACGGAGTACCGACGCGACGAGCACTGGTTGGTGACGCACCAGAACGAAACAGTCGATCTCGTGCTAGAGGCTACGGACCGTGTCGAAGACCTCCGGCTCTACGACAAGGGTGAGAAGCACCTCGATCACCATAACCGGATCAAAAAGAACATTTATGATGTGAAGGAGAAGGATCACCGGAGTCTAGGCCCGCCGTACCACGTCTTCTCCGTCCACCCACTCGGGTATCGGGACACGGAGACAAACTACAACATCTCCGGGAATAGCTGGTATATCGCCATCATCGTCCCGGCCCTTCATAACGAGGTCTACGTTCAGATGAACACCTATCTGAGTAAGGACACGGACGTGAAGGACCTCCTCCGAGACAACGCTGATGCGCTGACGGACGTTGTCATCGCTAACGACATGCACGTTGAGACTTCGTGGAATAGCCTCTCGAAAGAGGAGTCGCCCACGCGGTACACCGACCCTGAGGATATCCGCCACGTCCTCAGCAAAAAAAGCGGGTACAAGACCGCGAAGCGAATTCGGTTCGTGTGGGACGTGGATACAGACCAATCACCGGACGCGATCATTGAGGAAACGACGGACAAGATGGAACAGCTCCATACCATCTTCTACGACGGGGTCCAGCGGCGAGAGGAATTCGGCGAGGTACCTGAACAGCAATCAGTTGTTGAGGGTTCCGGTAGAGACAAGTAGGTGACATGGTTTGCGGGCGGATGCAGAGATTAGTGATCAGCAGTTGGATACGCACCCTGAGTTGGGGGTGGAGTCGTGGGGAGACGGATATGGCGAGGCAACGGGCGAACTGGTTGCGGAGCATGAAGCTTATCGAGAAACAGGGGCAGGGTATGCGTTGACTGATGAGGGCTGGGAGTTCGTTGAGGGTGCAGTTGAAAAGTGGGCGGATGTAGCGCGGACGGCGACAACGTCAGGTACGGCAGTATCGGCTGGGACGTACGAAACGACGACACATGCCCGTGCGGTGGATCCAGAGTTCCGTGCAACAGCAGTCTCACGGCATGACTGGACGTGCCCGGTGTCCGGTGTTGATCATCCGGGACTGTTAGACGTCGCGCACGTACTCTCGTGGAGCGAGTACCCGGAGTACAGAGCTAATTTGGCGAACGTGTTGCCGTTGAGCAAGACGCATCACGCGGCGTTTAATCGGGAGTTATTCACGATTGACCGAGAGTACCGGCTGCAACTGAACCCGTCGTTCGAGACAGAAAGTGAGTTATTGCAGCGGACGGTTCTTGACCGGACTGGAGAGCGGATCTCGCTCCCGGATGAGAGCCTGAATCCAGAGTACGTGGTACAGCACAACGCGGCGCTTGAGTGGGTGTAGGCTGTACAGATAATCAGCTGAAGTGACGGAGATTGACTAAATGTTCTAACATCCAGTCGTTGTCGAGAACTTCGTCTTTGTCGTCGGTTCCGCCGTCTGTGAGCAGGCCGATGTGGTAGAGGTGGTATTTGAATTGGAAGTGGATGCCTGATTTGTATACCGTCGGATCAGAGAGCATGGATTCGTCGATGTCTCCATCTGCGGTGAGAACGTCTTCGCGTCGGGTTTGGGTGAAGAAGACTTCGACGGTGAGTGGTTGGTTGATGCGGGAGGCTTCTCGGACGACGGCGTCGATGGTTGCGGGTTTGATGCCGCGTTGGTGGAGGCGTTCGAGTGCTTCGATGATGAGTCGGGTTGGGTCGTACTGGATGGCGACTGACCGGGCGAGTTGTGCCCAGCGAGGGGCAAGGTCGAAAAACGGTGTTGATCGGCCTTTCCAAGAGGCGAATTCGTCTAGTGCTGCATCGATGCTCCCGTGTTGGTTGCGGGCGAAGCGGACGACTTCTGCGCCGAGGTGCGTGAGTGTTTCTCCAGCAGGTTGATTGTCGACGAGACCGAGGAGGATTGCCCCGCGGCGGCCGCCCGATACGCTATTGATCACGTGCTCGGAGTAGATCTCAGGCGTATCGCCATCTACAGCGAGGGCGAGTGCGTAGCCGAGGTAGTTCTTCGGATGGTTCACTGGGAAGCTGCCTTCGGTAAGACGATGCGTGGTGGCCTGGAACCGGATTGCATCGATTGTGGTTGAGAAGTCACCGACACCGGTGACGCGAGCTGGTTCGACGAGCGTTGCGTCGTACGGGCTTTCGACGCCGATAACGCCGATGTTGAGGTCGCGTGCGAGGGCGCGTGCCTGGTCGGAGATGCTTTGGATTGGAGCAGCGACGTACCCGATGTTGACTTCAGACAGATGGCTGTGAGCCTGATTGATGCCTTGCCTGACGTCCGCTGCGCTCGGGTCCCTGTTGTGGCCTTTCGCTTCGATTACGGTGACCGGGGTTGTTGTGGCGTCGGCGTTCAGGACTTCGAGAGCGGGCATCCCGACGCCGAGGAGGTCAGGCTCACCGTCTGCTAGGCGGATCGTATTGTACGGCGCAAGACGGCTACGTAGATCCCCGGGGATTTCCCATCCTCCCCATGTCCGTTTGGTGAACTGAGTTTCCGTGACGGCGTAATGGTCTGTGCTCGTGTCGAGATCAGGGTAGAGGGTATCCTTCGCGGCAGCAAGAACAGTGGGTTCGGTGAGTGTAGCTGCCATTGCTACAACCCTTCTCGACCAGTAGTCATTAAACTGGCCGGTTCGAGAGTCTCTCTTTATCCGACCACGGTTACCGAGTCGCGTACAGAACTTGGGATATGCACTACTCGTCGTTAGGGTCGTAGATCTTCCGGATCCACGCGCCTTGTGCGAGTTTCAGCTGTATTTCCTCCCCGTTTTCCCAGAGGTTGTCGAAGCCGCCGAAGACGTAGCCGCAGCCTTCGTCAAGGGTGATGTCTTCGTTAAAGACGACGCAGGGTCGTTGGACGTCGCCGCGGTCGCTATTGCCCAGCATGACTTTCTGGTGGGGGGTGTGGTTGTTGAGGTCGATACTGTAGTTGACGAACGCTTTCGTTTTGATGAATCCGTTGGTGCCGTCGAACTCGTCGATGTGGAGGAACGGTGGGCTGCTCACCGGTGCTCACCTCCCCGGATGACGGTGACTTGTCCGCAGGTTTGGACAGCGGGTTGGGGTTCTCCGCAGGTTGGACAGCGTGTGTCGGTAATCGGGTCTATGAGGTCGTCGCAGGCGTCGCACATCACGAGGCCGGTCGTGTCGAGACGACCGTCGTTGATGAGGACGGTGCGGAGCCAGCCGTCGCGGACGAGCATGAGTGCGTCCATGGGTTCGTAGAGGCGGGCGTGGCTGCATCGGGCGGCGGGGGCTTCGACGGGTTTGGCGGCGCGCCAGGCGGCTTCGAGCGCGCGGTCCGTAGGGAAGCGTTCGTGCCAGCGGTCGCGGGCGTGTTGTTTGATCGGCGGGAGATACGTCTGGTCGAGGTTGGTGTGGCTGGACATTGGTCGAAGGAACCGCGTGTGGTGATACTTCGTCGTCTGTGTGCCAGTGGCTGCTTAGGGGTGTATCTACGCTGGCCAGTGTTGCCACTGGGCGCGTTGATACGTGCTGGTGAGGAGACCCGGCGAGTTGAGCCTTCGAGAGAGTTGGAACTCTCTGGAGGAGTGCCGAAGGGTCTCTAAGGGAGCGTCGCTGGCTAACGACGAGAGGCGATTCGTGAACTACGCGCGTACGATGGAATAGTACACCGAAGCGGTTGGCTGGGTCGAAGCTTCGAAGCTCGCGTGCGTATTGGAATACTCCTTTGTGGCTGAAGCAGAGTCCTCGTGAACTGACCTTTTCTGAAAAGGGGTTACGAAGGGGCCAGAGTTGGGTACCCTGCTTGCCGAAGGGCTGGCGAACTTCGCGTGTTAATTGGCAGCCAGGCCGTCGCTCCGCCTTATGGCGGAACCGACGACCGACGACCCTCAACCCGCGTATTGTCGCAGGGAATAGTTAAATATATATTGCTATAAGGAATAATGGCCCTGAATACAATTACTATAACGTATCTATCGGCAGAGTAAGGGGGGTATCGTTATCCAACGAGGGCTCCGCCGTGGTATATTCAGCGGGTACAAGGCGTAATCACAGTGGAAAGTGATCGTGTTTTTTGAGTTCACGTTTGACGAGTTGTGAAACGCTGTAGAGATCGGATTTTGAAACGTCCTGCTCGTCCAGCAGGTTTTGAAACTCGTCTTGTTCCAGCATCCGCTTCGGGAGTTGGTCGTCATCGATATCCGGGAGTGCTTCCTCAGGGATCCGGTTGAACCGGTCCCACTCAACGACGACTTTGATCGTTGCGAGGGCAACTTTTGACAGGCGTTTCTGCCGACCGAATCGATCAAGGTTCATGGTAGTCATCGCGGTGACTGCCGCTTGTTGCTGATAAGCGGGGAGATCGAGAGCAGAGCAGAAGGCCTCGGTTACACGGACTTTGTCGCGGACTGCTTCACGGGTGCTGTGATTGCCGTCAGAACGATGACGGCCTTCATTATGCCGGATGAGTTTCGTTACATCTCCGCCAGCACTTCCGATGCCAACGCGAGTCTCACCAAATGGATCATACCCCGAGGAATACACATCCGGGGAATGGTCGCGCTCCTGTTGGCGGGAGGGTCGGAGCTCCGGAGTTTCATCGACAAGAGCACTATCTGCTTCCTCTGACTCCGTTTGATCTACGGAGGTGATTTTCTCACTCACAACTATGTACCAACTATAGGCAGAACAGATACCAGAACCCTATAGTTCTTACTTGGACTGATTCGAGAAGAGATATCTGCCCTTCACCGTCGTACTATAGGTTGGTTAGGAGTAGAGGATGACGGGACGGCGGTCGCCGCTAAGTTTATCATCGGGAAGGTGGTCGGCGAAGTCGTCGCGGTCCTCGTCGCCGAGGAGTTAGTTGAGGACGTCAATGGCGGAGGGGCGCGGAGGAGTGAGTTATTGTCGTCCCCGCAGTTTTCGTCGAAAGTACAGACAGGGTAGCTGTTGGGTTGGCTGCAGTAACAGTCGCGGAGGTGGTCGCGGGCGCGTTCGGCGAGTGTTTCGACGTTTTCGTAGATAGAGAGTAAAGCCGAGACTACTGTCAACGCGGTCGTAGACGAACCAGCCGGATGCGGGGCGACCAGTAAAGTCCTAATCACCATTCTGTTGGTCGTGTTAACTTAGACAGAATCGGGAGATGCAGACCGTTTTTCGCGGTCTCACTCTGTCGGCTTTATATGTGGTTTGTGTTGGTGTCGTGGCGACAGGTTGCTGCTGCGGCCGATCACCGCTGTTTCGGAATGAAGTCGCTGAAATCAACGCGCTGACTCAGCCAGCACCGACGCCTCATAACCGCCCGACTGCGATCGGATACGCTCCTAACTTAACACGACCATTCTGTTACGGAAGATAGATCTCCAGTATCAGTCATAAATGTAGTAGTGGAGCAACTGAGTAATAGAAGGACTATATTAGATTTAGTATGTCCAGTTGGTGAAGGACGTTACTCTGTTTTTCCTTGAAGGGTGTGTTTGAGTCGGTTGATTGAGGCGAGCTCTTGGGATTCTAAGACAGGTATCGAGAGCTTAGCCGTGAGAGCCCAGTTGTTGTTTATGTCATGGACGAGTTGAACCAGATTGTTGTAGTGGAGGAAGCCGGCGAGCGGTGGGACCACAAGGTGGATTTCAGATATAGATGCGTGGTCACGGTACTTTTCGATTGTTTCTTTGATTGAGAGGGTCGGTGTACCAGTCCCGTACAAGGTTTCGATTTCGAAAACAGTATTATTACACTGAATATCAGGAATCAGGTTACTGCTGCTACTGTCAGCGAGTGGCGTGTCCGTTTCCGTCGTTACTGAACTGAACGGGTATCCTTCAGATTCGATTAACCAGCGGACGACGAACACTTTGAGTGCAAAATGCAGCGTGCTTTCGTTGCCGCGGCTGCTATCACCTGATTGATTTGGGCGGACCTCCATTACAGGTGAGCGTGCTTCGTCGTCAGTCGTAATTGGCGTAGTTAATCCGTCATGTAGCTGGGTCCAAGCGCGGCGTTCTGCGAGGGTGAAGATGTCGTCGAACGTATCGAACGCAGTTGAAGGATCGCGGTGTTTGAGTTCGCTTTGGAGATCTGGGTAGCCCCAGAGTGCTTCAGCTGTTGAGATTGCTTGCTCATAGTAACTATCGTTGTTGCTGTACTCGTCGATCGGTAGTCGAGGTTTTAGTTCGATTATTTGTGGGCGATGGGGACGGACATGTTCGTGAAGCTCCTGTCTAAATTCATGGACGAAATTACTGGGCAGCTGGAAGACCAGGAATCCGAGTCCTTGGGTGTCCAACTCTTGAATACGTCGGCGAATTTGCTCCCAGCGCACGGCATTGCCTGTAATTGAGTTAGCTGTCGATCGAGCATGGTCAAAGAAGTCTCCGTCTGTTTCATCGATGAATTCAATACGACTGCCTGCTTTCAGTCGGCGTTCGATATTGTCGGAGTCACCTCGAATATGTCCGCGGGGAAGGCCGCCTTCGAGCTGGTGATAGAGTTCTCGACAGAGGAACTGAACGGTTGTCCCATATCGATCTGTCTGGGGCTTGTGGACCAAGAGAATGAGTGGTCGATCCCGTAATACGTCTGCGGGGAACGATCCATTTGGTTGCTGAAACATTTCACCCACCAAATCAAGTCCATCTGGTGGTGACTCGTACTGCTGATCAGCCTTTATACTCGGCCCAGCGTTGTCGTCCGTGGTTGTCTCGGATGTTAGTTCTTCGACTGTCTGTTCTTTTTCAGTGAGTTCTGATTGTTCTGGAGAAGACTCGGTTGGTGTGTCATTAGTATCAATATCGAGGGTCTGACGGTGAAGCGGATAGTCGTTGTTGAACGCGTTGATTATTGGGGACGCGATCTCATCGTACGGGAGACTGCGGTAGAATTCAAAGCTATCGTCGGTGAGACCAATGGCTAGGAAATTGCCGTAGCTGTCTTGTCGGCGGTTAAGAACGGTCTCGTAGTACTCACTGGTGATGATTACGACTGCTGTTCGATCCAGCCATTCTTCGTTGTTTTCAGTAAGCCACGGAGCAATTACTACCTGAATTTGTTCTTCGTCACGCGTTAGTAAGTGTCCTTCATATATTCGTTTCTGCTCGTCGAAGGAGAGTGTTACGTCTATCACATCTGCCTGACTCAGGTAGTGTTCGGTCTCGTCAGTCTTCGGTACACACCGACGTTTTGTCTCGGTAAGCCATTGAGAGACTTCGTTCACGAGACGAGGGTCAAGGAAGACTGTATCATCGCGCTCTGCAAGGACTCCGTCGATCATCTCAAACGCCATCCAAGCATCCCGATCAATACTTAGTAAGGCGTCTCGAAGCTCCGACCGCGAGACCTGCCCGTTGTTTTCAACTACATATTCAAGACCAGCGAGCTGCGGAATATCACTTTCATAGTCGTCGAAGACGTCGATATTTGTGGATTCGGGGGAGACGTGTGTCGCGTTCAGGAATAGGTTTGTGTTCTCCTGGACACCGTGGTAAAGTGCGTACTTCTGCCCCGTCGAATTGTTATTGGAATCCACGTAGGTCGCAATTGAGCAGATTCCACAGCTAACCAGGAGGTCTAATAGTGATGAGTCTATTGTAGGTGGTTCACCAAACCAGAATTCATGATACACGTCGAATTTCGGTTGCAAGTCGAGGTCAGGTCGGATCATTCGTTTGTCTCCCCAACTAGTGAGGAAAACATGGATGAGACGACGCTCTTTGAGCGACAGGTCTTGGATTCGGTTTTTGAGACTTTTCTCAAACTGGTCACCGAATCGGTCGTACACTTGTTTCTCGTCTCGGAATTCAACTAAATCAATGCCGGCACGATCTACGAGAATTTTTCTGAGCGTTTCTTTAATCTCTGATCGCTCGGCGTCTGAAAGTGAGGGATAACGGATCTCCAGTGTTTCTTCAACGTCTGCCCAGAGTATTTGCTCAGTATAGCCACTCCGATCGATTGATGTTTTCGTTGTTCGTTTAGCTGCAATTGTGTACAATGCTTCTTGATAGGGTTGGCTGTACTCCGCGATTTCGTCGAATGCTGCTTCAAGCGAAATCTGCTCGCGTTGTTCTATAATCTTCTTTGCACGCTGAACCGAAGAACTGTTCGGCTGTTTCCACTCAAACTGATCAAATTCGTTCTTTACAGCTGTGAGGCCGTCAACATCACCGAGTGCACTGAATTCGCTGTTTGTTGTTGGCTTCTCAATAGCTGTCCCAGAACAATGATATCGATCACGCTCAAGATGCGCATCCTCAAATCCGAATTCACGTGGGGAAGGAACCAGTACTACCTTCTGAGTAAAAGGGTTCTTGTCAGGATCTGACCGATTGCTACTACTACCCTTGATAAATGCAGGATAGTGATATTGATTTGAGCTCCAACTATTCCCGTGGAGCACAATTAGTATCTCCTCGTCTTGTTCTATCGCTTCATCGAAATCGAAGAAAACCTGGCATTCGGCGTTCTCAACCCCGTTAAGTCGGTCTTGGATTTCTGAGTACAGTTCATTGACTACTTGTTCAGCAATATCGGAAACCTCGTCGCGGACTGCCAAATACTTAGTTTGTGGGACGACAGCACCGGCAGCGACGAGTTGTTGCTTCATTTCTTCTGTCTTACCGCGGAATCCACTATTCCACTCCAAAATCAACTCCCAATACGTTTCAAACGCAGTCTTACATGCTGTCCGGTCAAACGATAACCATTGTTCTAATTCGTCACGATGCTTCTCAAATAATCGGTCAATATCGATTTGGAAGGCATTATGGTCAACGTCGAGTCCTGCCTGGCGCAACTCTTGAGAGATCTGGTCTGGATCGTCTTCCCGAAGATAATATGAAAGCACTTCTTGCACGTTAGAACAACGAATTCTCTCTTCAGCACTAAGTTGCAGTAACGCCGTTACTGTGTCGCCAAAGAATACGGCGAGAGCTTTCAGGTATTCTTCATCGTTCAATCTCCTCTCAATATTATCCCGTATTTTCTCTGTCAAATCACCGATCTCGTCCATTGCCGTCCCGATAGCCGGAGTAGCTTGGAGTCGTTCGTCAGTAAAGAAGACCGGTAAAAATTTCTGAGGCTCTGAGATTTGATTGCGATGTTCGTCAAGATACCACTTAAATTCCGTTTCATCAGAATGTGCCAGCCACAAGAGTCGGCTTAAGTACTCTTGTTCCGAGATTGCGTCAGCAATTGATTCGCTGAGCTCTTCACAAACTGTTGTCTGCATATCATCTGCTTGTCGCACGAACTCGCAGGCTCTATCAGTTAACTGAACTGGATCTGTATCTCGTTTACTACTAATGAACGGTCCTTTGAGCTCAGCATAGACTTCACCGACATTGTCTCCCCTAGCTAGTGATTGCTCATACAACCGCTTAGCTTGAAAGCCAGTTATATCAAAAGTCGTGTCGTTGCGTTCTATCAGCCACAGAAACGTCAAGAGATGAAGTTCCTCGTCAGACGGTGGTGTCGGCTTACTCTTCCCGTCATCACCACTCGGCTCTCCACTACCATTTCCACCACCGTTTGGTGGCTTTTCATCGCTATGTATCCCGTTAGATCCGCTCCTTGTACCCCGTATACTAGTGCTTTCTTGTCCCTCCGATGTACTCTCTTGATTACTGTGTGACTCACGCCGCTCATTAGTTGTCTCTTCAGTCATTATCTAATCATATCACAAAAAGATAAAAAGACTTATGGCTAGTTCTTTCCGTTGCGGAGGATGCCATAGAGTACTTCGTATTTCTACTAGGTGGTACCCTGATTCAATCTATATACGGTTTGTATTCAGCCCGGAGAACGACCAGGGCTTTGATACGAATCGGACAAACCCTTGGAGGGCAGAGATATGGAGATTCCTTACAGACAGAATCGAAACCCCAGTTCAGGCGAAATAGCGTGACAGTGGATGGTCTCTATTTTCGGCTTCATTGAATCCGCAGGGGCGACAGATTTCATTATTTGACGGCTTGTTCGATATTGTAGACTGCAGCGACGGTGCTTGGAATACTCTTATTCGTGGAGGAATTGCATGATGTATCGTCGTGCGTGGCGTTGCTTGCGGAATTCGCGTGGTGGTCTCCGGGTGAGTGATGCGGTCTGGAAGGTCTCTGGTAGGTCTCCGAATTGCTTCCACATTGACTCAGCTAGGGTATTGATTCGTTGCTCTGAGACATTAGTTAGTGGTTGTTGGTTTGGGAGACACTTGTGGATGAGATTCTCGAAGTCCGATCCGTAATAGGTGGCGAACTCATTATGTTCTGTTGTCATGAGCGTGTCTGCGATTAGAGCGCCAAACAGGACGTTTGCTGCAATATTCTCTAGAAGAAATGCATGTACTTGTTCTGTATTCGGTAATGTGGTTGCTTGTCTGAGAAACTGGGCGACGAGCGATCCGTTTTCGTCTCCGAATCCAGGTTCTGTACGCGAGTAGAGGGTTTTCGTGTATTTGCGTGGGAGTTCATGCGGGAACGAGTCTAGTGATTTGTTTTGTGCTTGGAGTTCGTTCCGGGTGATTTCGAGCCATGCATTTGTCCGGTTAACTGCTGCTAAGCGTTGACCGGCCAGCTCAATGACGTGCTCCGTAGCGGTATCATCGCTGTGTAGCTCATGGTTGAGCTGTCGGAGCTGGTCAGTCCACATCTCATAGTATGCAGACAGTTGGGATTCGGGATCTCGTGAATTGGTTGATCCAGCGTAGGATGGTAGCGTAATCCCCTCACTAAGACCGTCATTTTCATCGTCCGCTTCAGAGTCAGTTGATTTATCTTGGTCGTGTGATCCCTGCTGAGCGGTCTGCTGGTCTAACTGGGTTGCTAGTGTGCCGAGGAATTCAAGCTGATCAGTACGCTGCTGGTCACCACCAAGGAAAATATCTTGTACACTCCGCCAGACGGAGTCAACGCCATCACCCTCGGCAGCAGCTTCGGCGGCACGATCGACGTCGCGTGACTCAATGGCAAGCCAGCGCTCTAAACCAGGTTCCGTATTCCACTTCGGAACAACTTGTGACGGTTTTGAGAGTGCCGCAAGTCGAGTACTGTCGCTCACGCGCCGGCTGAACGTGTATAGATCTGTCCCAGAGTCTGTTACTGGTGATAGTTCACTACCAGTAAAAGTGAACGAAAATGATTCAGTTGTCGTTGTTGGACAGACGTCTATCTCTAAGTTGTCATCATTGGTCACTGAATCAGTGATCTGGATGTGGCCATGGAGTCGGCCGCCTTCGAAGACCTCGCTTCGAGTGAAATCAATACTCTGGAGACCGATTGTTTCTTGCTCTGGTGGTTCTGGAGGCTGATAGTCAGGCGTGGACTGGGGCGTAAATTCTTCGAGACCACCAGCTAGCTGGTGGTTGGTGAAGTTATCAAAGAGGTATTCGTAGTTGTCCTGCTTGGGTGTCCGGCGGAGTACAGCGACCTCGACATTTCCGTGTCCTTCAGTTGCAGTACCTGCGGAGTCAAGGAGTGCCGACCGAGAGGCCTTCGCGCTGCCTGCGAGACAGTACGTTGCTGTGTCTGATTGCAGAACAATTAGTTTCCCATGGACGTATCGGTCTTGGTCAAAGACCACTATTTCCGCGGCCTCTTGTTGGCTGGCCCACTCCTGAAGTGTGTCGCTATTGATTTGCGTGCTGCCGTGTTGAAGCCACACCCGCGTCGAAATATTATCTTCTGTGACTGTTTCTGGGACGGCCATGCCTGTCCCGTAGAATGGGGCAACGATACCGACACGCTGTATCCGTTCACCACGAGTTTCAATTCGACGCTGGACTTGATCAAGTAATGGCTGCTCTAAATTATGCAGAACATCGACGACTTCATCAGCCTGCTCACGGTCTGGTATGTCCGTGTTTGTGTCTGTAAGCCACTCTGTCGCCTCAAGGACGCGAGTCGCCTGCTCTCGTGCTGTCTTCCCTATGGCTTCAGCGGTAGTGTGATCAATCAGGTCGCTATAGAAGCGTCGAATCCCATTGAGCGCCTGTACTTCTGGAGTGCTGCGTAGGTCACTTTCATTTGCGATGTCGAATTTTGAAATGATTTCTTGATTGTGGTCGAACGCTGCCTCAGTGAGGTTGGCACTCCCAACGAAGCCGATTGCACGCTCTTCACCGCCGAAGAAGAAGACTTTTGCATGGAACCGTCGCTGTGGGACCCGGACGGGTGCGAGATAGTATACTTGGCCAGCTTGTTCCGGCGATAGTCCCTCGTCACTGACTGTCTCGCGGTAGGAGCCAGCGTCAAGGAAAACAACCGTGTCACCCTTGGTTGATTTCCGTCGAAGCATCGGCAGTAGCGTCCCTTCGAAGTAATCACTATTGAATACGAAAGTAGATAGTAACGCGCCTTCGAATGTCCGTCGCCGCTCATCGAACGCTTGCTGCAGCTTCATGGCTGGATCCCGTATCGTTCGAACACCCGCTGACCACGGTCATTCGGCGTGAATTCATCCCTGTTCGGCGATGTTGTTAAGTCTAGCTCGTAGAGAATATCGGTCAGCCGTTCAATTCGAAGCCAGGACTGTTCGAGATGGCTTGTCTTGTACATTGATTTGAACTCCCATTGCCCGTCTGGACGGCGTGTCATGTGCCGGGCAGTCTGTGATGGGTGATCTCTGATTTTTCGCTGGGTGATGCGGTGATGTTTTGCGACGATCCGATTTTTCGTGAATGTCTTCATGAACGACGCAACGGGACTGGACGCATCAAGGCCGGGATCCTGTCGCCATAGATACGAAGGGCTTGGGGAGGACTCAATGTGGTTAAACCACGTTCGGTACGGGTCAAATGCCTCGTCTTCGGCGTAAGTCTGTCCGCGCTGGTGGAGTCGTGTAAGTAGTACGGTTGCGTATCCGGCAAGCCGATGTGCCCGCTCAGCGTCAGTCAACCCACTCTGATTCGACTGAAGCAGATCATGAAGCACGCGCGCAGACGCCGAACCTACCCCGAATCCAGTATCACTACACTCCGCGGGAAGACTAGTCCGGAGTGTGCCCCACGTAAGTTCGTCTCCGTCAGCTTGGTCAAAGTCAGACGGTAGTTGATGCTCCAACTCAATAGATCCCTTGTACCAGTTACCGTAGTAGACAGCGTCTAAAACGCGCCAAAGCTGGTCAGGATTTGACTCATCGACCGTAACCGCCACGTCGTCTGCCGCTACACTCCGAATTGTCCTTATATAGTCGTCAGCGTTGAACACTCGGTCTAAGAGCCGTGATGTCGATATAAGCTCCCAAGCTCGAAGGCCATGAAGCCACGCTTTCAGGAGGCCTTCGCAGGCAACGACAAAATAGTGGGTGTACACGAATAGTTGCCATGCCCGGCGGATATCCGACAGGGTCGGCATATCCCATTCGGTTGCCGCTGGTGGTTTCTGCACCCGCGCTGCGGTACCGAGGAACAAGAGTACTGATGCTCGACCGCGGTCGCCGAGTCGGTTGTGTACGTACTCGCCGAGATTTGTCTCGTCTTCTTCAGAGTCAAACAGGGATTCAATATCGATGGTAGTGCCGTCATTGGTTGCTAGATCTCGCGGATACCACGTCTCAAGTGAGAGTTCGTCAGGACCGTCAACTGGTTTGAACGCTAGTTCATGAGGGGTGTCTGTCCGCGTTATACACGACAAGACGGCTCCCGTGAGAAGTTCCCGTTCACTATCGGCAGCTTGGAGGAGACAACAGCAACCATCAGTAGCGAACCGCTGGATGAGTTCTTGAGAAACTTGTCCTGTCTCGACAGCGGTGTGAAGTTCATCGAATTCAGTTTGGACTGCGTCGTCGAACGCTTCGGCTAATTGTTGACCAAGCGGCGTGAGGGTGAACTTCCCGTCAATCAACCACAGTCGTTGCAAGAGGCTGTGATAGTACGTATCGAATCCAGAGCCGGCAGAGCTTGTTAGTTCGAACTCGTTTTCTGTGAGATCAAATGTGGACGTGTCAGGTGTATACTTGTCTGCGAGATACTCGTCGTCTATCTTCCGTTCTGCCCCGACAATGCCGTTGGTTGAGTGTCCGTCGTCAGGACAATCGTGTGCGATGTTGGCGAGGAAGAATATTTTCTCGAATTGTGCGCGAGTAGTCTTTGATGGTGCATCGAGATTGTCAAGACACCATGCCCAAAAGGAAAGATATCTGAGTCGATAAGTGATCGCGTCGCTGAAAAATGGATAAAGGAGATCATTGAGTAAGGGACGATTCCGCGTTGTCGTAACCCCAACTGGGTTTTGCCGACTAACGCGCTGGGGTTTCTCCGTCCATACTGGACCTGTAACCGAATCCATTGATAGAACAATTAGTAATATACACTTAAATAAATATATTGCGGGTAGCCAATCACTCCATTATAGACACAACAACCATGTTGTCCGGTATCTCAGAAGAACATATTATTCAAGAGGAAACGGAGGAATGGCCAGACAAAACCGTCGGTGAGGATGTTACCCGGATCAGGTACAATCAGACGGATCCGAACGTGATTAGCGATGGTGTTGACGTAATCGAAATCCTAGAAGACGCTGAGGACCTTTACCAGCTCAAGTACTGGGGATACTGGTCAGGGTTGCTCACCGTGACTGAGGAGGGTTCCTCGAAGCACGCCGAGGTCACGATGGTCGATGCCGCAACGAAAGCTGCCGACTCGATGTGGTAGTTATCAGCGGTAAATCTCTAATGTAGACGTGCATTACAACCACTTCTTGTAATCTTGGATAAGTACAATACACCGTAGAAGGACAGTATTGAAATTAATATGGCAAGATTCATAGACATGTTTTATGAAATATGCAAAAACAGTATCTTCCTGATACTGCTTGGATTCGGAGGTAGCTACATGGGTTGGCAGGTTGTCTCAACTCCAACACCCCGGATTGCTCTATGAAGCAAATC
The DNA here is from genome assembly GCF_004087835.1 of Halorussus pelagicus. Classification (NCBI taxonomy): domain Archaea; kingdom Methanobacteriati; phylum Methanobacteriota; class Halobacteria; order Halobacteriales; family Haladaptataceae; genus Halorussus; species Halorussus pelagicus. The sequence goes on along the minus strand of NZ_CP035121.1, from coordinate 19,857 downwards.
CAAAAGGTGCAATACTCGCCAAACCTGCGGCCATTGTTTTCATTCTATTGTCGGTCAGTATGGTTTGGCTTGGTGCGAAGGCAATCTCTATGGACGCTTAAATAATAGGACTCAGAGTGTTATATATGGGAAATCGAATCAAGGCGTTATTCCGCACTTTCGCGTTGTTCTATGGCAAGATTGCAATGAGTCTCGGTTTTGGCTTCGGTGGAGCTCTCGGTCTATGGGATTCCAACAATACTTTGGCAATTAATTACAGGCCGAGACATACCTGGTGACGGTAAAGTTGCTACTGCCGTCCAGCGTCTTTACCAATGGCCAATCAATGTTACAAAGTTTGCATTGACTGGAGAAGGGAAAATCCAATGGCTGCCATAGAAACATCGAACGATGCCATTTCAGGGAGGTCATTAGTACCCCCAGAAAGAGACGTTTGAACGCATAGAGCCGGTTTCAGGAAAGCCAAAATAGGACAGAACAAACCAAAAAGGAAATACCACCCTCGATGCGTTGAAATTCGCTTACTACCATCTCTCTGTAAACTCACAGTCCAATCCGACTTTCCTCGGAAGTTCAGGGAGATACCGCATCTTATCTTCAGCACTCAGCGAAGTGAAGAGGTAGTACCCTTCGGTGAGCGGTTCGTACTGTCTGTTTGTTGGAAGCTACTCTAAACTACTTGCCGAACGCGTCCGCGAGCAACTCTCGCATCGCAGGCCGCCGGGCCTCCCGGCGTTTCTCCTCGGAGAGATAGTTCTGATGCACCACGTCCGCCGATGAGCTCCCCTGCTCGTCAGCGATGATATCGAGGCGGTCGAGTACGTCTGCAAGCGCGTCCTGATACTGGCTATACCAGAACCGCCGGGCCATGTGGGGCTTCGGGAGGTCGCCGTCAACGCGGACATCAGCCTGTTCGGCGAGTCGGTGGAACCGATTCCGGACCGTATCCGAGTCAATGTGGCCGGTCTCGGCCTGCGTCGAGGGAAAGAGATAGCCATTCCACTCGTCGTAATCATCGACGAGTTCGCGCTGGCGCTCTCGGTAGGCGTCCAAGCCATAGAGGAGGCTGACCGTGCTCGGGCCGTTCTTCCGCTCCTCGAACTCGAGGTGTGGGTCATCGGAGTCGACACCCACGAACTGGTTGACGCGGAGTCGCGCGACCTCGCCCGACCGCAACCCCCACGCGGCGAGTGCAATAAGCAGGAGGCGGTCCGCGGGTGTGTTGGCCTCATTGTTGAGTGCGCGGACGTCCAAAGGCGCGAGTGCCTTATTGTCGGGTTCTGCGCGCTCCCAGCCGAAGTCAGTCGTCACGCCGTCCAAGGGATTGTAGGCGGCCGCGCCGTGCCGGTCGAGTCGATCGTACCAGCCCTGGACCGTCCCGACGTACGTGAACTTCGTGCCGTCGGTCGCAAGCTTGTCGTCGAGGACCTCCACAACTTGGTAGGCGCGTTCAGTCTCTGTGGCCTGCTCTGACGGCTCAGACAGCGGCATGAGGAGGTCCGACGTTTCGTGGAGGTCCTCGTAGATCTGTGCATAGGTCGCTAGATGAGTGCGTTTCGAGGCGAGCGTAGAGTCAGCAAGCTTCCGGCGGCGGTCGAGTGCGCGGAGGTAGGCTTCGAACTCGTCGATAGTCTCGGTGGACGAAATTTGCCAAGCGTATTCGTTAGGCGTGCCACTGGAAGCGGTGGAGTCGTCGAGGCCGACCACCTCGGTGAGGAACTCTTTGACGGTGAGGTCGTGGTGTTCGCGAAGGGTATAGCCGATACCACTGTATCCGAGGTCGGCGAGCGTCTCGTAGGATGGCCGAGTGTGGGGGTCGCGTCCGTCACGACGCAATGCGGGCGCGATTTCATCCCAGTACAACTCTTCGAGACCGTTGAGGTCGTGGTGGCTCCAGTTGATGGTCTCGCTCATGGGGGTGTAGCCGGGTTTCTGCGGGGGTGGGTGATTTGAAGGCGGGTCATTTCTGGTTGTTGGGTTTTCGTAGTAGCTAGTTTATATTTTTGGTGATTGGGTTGTACACTTCTACACAACCGAACTAAGTACTATAACGAGCCAAACCATGACAAAACATCGTAAACCAAAGAACGATATACAGAGTCACGTCTCGGCTCACACACTAAACTTCACAATTCAAGACAAAGATAGTTCTATAACGGTAGCTATGTCCGATCCTCTCAAAAGATAAACTTTTATATATGTACTGGAGATGAACGCTACTCCAGTTCGACTTTCTCGCCGTTGCTCAATTCACTAGTATTGAATCGCCATACTCTCTCTTCGATATACTCGTTATCAGCCGGGTCTCGAAGACGTCTGAAATGCCTCGGTTCACCCGAGCGCGAACAGCTAACGACGTACAGGTAATACTTCCCACCTTCTTCGACAGCTTTCTCTGGTTCGTGACCGATCAGTCGAATAGGTGAACTCTGGTCGCGTCGGGCCTTGATTTCGATATACTGCGGGTCGTCGTCCTCGTCTCGTTTCACGAACACATCGCATCCACGTACGTCGTACTCGTCATGATAGTCCTTATGCCGAACGTCAACTACGATATCGAACCCTCGGTCTCTCTCATGCCGCTGAATTGCCTCAACAGCACGGTCCTCTAACGTCGGAGTCGCACCGACGAGGTGAGTGGCTATCTGGTGTTTGTCCGCTCCTAGCTCGTCAGCGAGAGCGCTCGCAAGCGCTTCCCAGTCCGCTGTAAAGTTCGGGGTGAGATACACACAGTGTCCGTCTGAGTCGTAGATACACGCAGGATCACAGGGAACCAATTGCTCTTCGCCATCGAGTTGATACCGAACACCCATTTCGTCCACCCACTTCACGTCCGGTACCCTCTTTTCGGTGCCGACTTCCGGCCGAATCTTCTCCCAAGCATCTTCGAGTCGCAATCGGGGCGTCGAATCCTGTTCTTCGAGTTCCTCACCGACGTATCCCGACTCAGTACACTCCTGCGCTCCACTCTGAGCGCCGAGTCGGTCTAGAAGGTCGAAAATACGCGCTGGTTCGGCGTCAACTCGATCTGGCGAGGGTACCCACGCGAATGTGATGTCGTCGGTGTCCGCGAATGCCTGTCTCACAGCATCGTCGTCGGGAACGAACAGCGTTCCGGCCTGACGAAACCCGCCATCGTCCGCGAGTATTGGTACACCCGTTTCGCCACCTATCTGCTCGACACTCGTTGACGTTGGAAGTGAATCGAACTCGCGTAGTAGTATGCGATACAAACGAGTAGCGTGTACTTCGGCGTCGTCTACGTCCCTTGACGGGAGTGTAGCCAGTGCCTGTAGTACATCACTCCGCGTCTCGGCAGGGCGAGTAACACCGATATCCTCGAAGAACTCACACCACTCATCGTCCCAGTCGTATTGCTGTCGATACGCATCCGAGAGGTACTTGCGTTCCGCGCCAAACACCGTTTCGACGTCGTATGCAGACTCGTACGGGTCCGCAAACCAAACCTCATCCGCAGGGGCGGTGCCACCATCCTTCGTAGCGACCATCATTCCTTGCGTTTTGTAGCCTGCACCGAGATATTCTCGGACGTGCGACGTGAGCTGGACGATACGCTCGGGCGACGTTGCGAAGTCGTTGAGTCGAGGGAGGATGGCCTCTTCGACCGCCCATTCAGCATCTACTTCGTCGATGCAGAATCGTTTAAGAAACCGCTTGCTACGCGAATCGTCGGCCAACTCGGGGTGTACTCGAACTGCATCGGCCGTTTCCGCAACCTCACGGAAGATGGTTTCCGCCTCGTCCTCGTTCGTCGGGATCACGATGTTATCCTCTGATGGAGCAACCACTCCCTCCTCTGTTAGCACCAGCGGGGCATCTTCGAGTTCCTTACGTCGGCGGCGCTGTGTCGATGACGACTTACTCCGAATTTCGTCCTCGAGGACGCCGTATAGGGTTGCGAACCATTCTACCGCATCGTCGTCGCGTGCTTTCGACCGGAGCCACTCGGGATTCTCCGTGACAAACGTCCGGATAGTACTCGACCGTATGCGCCCTTTATGCCCGAGCAACCGTCGCTGTACCTTGCTTTTCCATCCTTCACCTACTTCAGTCGCAACGTAGTCCGCCCCCGTCAGTCGTTCCAAATCAGCAGGCGAAATAACGCGCTGGATACGTTCTTCGGCGTTGCGTACGTTGCTATCTTCCGGGATTCGGATGTTCTCGGGCTTGCGGTACTCGCCGGATTCTGTGAGAATGGTCTGGTTGTTGGCGAACCAGTCCACGATGACAGCATCAGTCCCTGCCCATTCCGTGCGGTCCGTCGATAGTTCGGCGTCCAACCCCGGCCACGCTTCCTGTCGGTCGTGACCACCGAACAGGCGATGCTTGATTTTGCTGTCCGGCACCACAGCATCGTATACGTCGGTTCGCCACTCCTCATCGTTGAATAAGTGTTTCACTGCCTGTACCACGGTCTCGCCAGCTTTTTCGGCCAGCCAGTGATTCCAGCGAATGTCGGTATCTGCCCGTCGTCGTCCAGCCTCTGCGAGGAAGTCACCTTGGAGGAGGAAAGGGAGCCCAACAGATTCGTCGCCCAGTGGCGTGAACGAGTAGATAGCGATTTGTGGGCTCGAACGTCGAGGTTCGAGATTCCCGTCCTCGTTGATGCTGATCCCGACGACGAGTTCACGCTTCTCCACCATTTCACGGTTCCACTCCTCGGTCTCGGGATGGGTCCGAATCGTCTCTGGGACGCGATGCGTTTCTCGATACACCCACCACTGTTCTCCCTTATCTGTCTCCACGACCTCCCCGTTTGCCCGCTCTCCCTGTACGGTCGCCGAAAGTGTTCGGTGTTCGTCATCCGCCAGTTCATCTCGAATCTGGACGGTCTCAAGGTCCGGGAGGAACACCGGCAGTTCCGATTTCAGGATGTCGTCTACTCGGTTCTGGATGTCCGCGGCTATCTCCGCTCGATAGGAATCCCGCCCTCGTCGTTTGAGTGGTAAAAAGAACGTGTTCTTTCCTTCTGTTTCGATTCCTTCGAGCGCGTCAGGTACGTCCTCGTCCGCTGCCCAGAGCGGCGTTATCTCCCACGCAACCTCGTCGCTCTCGTTCCACTCGTCGGCGTTCCGGTCGAACTTAAACTGATACGGCGGTGAGATGACGTACGGTGTTTCGGTAATACGGAACACCGACTTGAACCCGAATCCCCAGTATCCGATGTACTCTGGGTCGAATCGCTTGTGCGTGCGTCCGACGCCACACAGTTGTCGCACGTCGCTTTTCGTGAACAGTTGAGCGTCGTTCTGAACGACGACGTATTCGTCGGTGATTTGGATATCGACCTTACACTGTTCGCCTTCCGCCGTCGCGTCGGCGGCGTTCTGAAGGAATTCGAGGAGGAATCGCACCCGTTCGGGAAACATCCCCTTCCGAAGCATTTCCGCCGCGTGTGCCAAATCCCTCGATTTGCTCTCGTTCTTGGTTCGAATCTCTCGAACGTGCTGTCGTGCTTCGGCCTTCGTGTCTGGACGATCGTCAGTCATGCTGAGATCGCCCCTGAGCGAATAGGTTCTGATAGATGCTCAAATGGATTTTCGAGTGCGAGGAGCATGGGTGTAAGATAGAGAGACCCATCCCTGTCGTACAGACAGCCAGCTTGGACGAGCTCTTTAGCGGTTTCCTCCTTTTTACGGTCTGATAATACACAATCAGTCGTGAGCGTGACCGCTTGCCAGAGGTCGCTACTTCGTGGGCTATCATCCCACAAACTCAAATCATAGCCCTTTCGAGAGATTCCAGCAAGAAGACGGGCATCGTCGCTCAAATTCTGAATATTCTCTCGCACCTTGGCACGTAATTGCTCCTCGACAGTTGCACGGAACGCATTTTGCAATACTTGGTCCAAAGGTACTGCTACATCTTCGACAGTAACGTCCTCGAAATCCGTCTTGTCGCCATTGACAACTAACCGGACCCGATACCCGTCATCCACCTCGTGGTCTGTGAGTTCTTCGAAGTCACGTTTGAAATCCGCGTATCCTCGTCCGACGCCGTATCGTAGTTGCAGATTCTGATTTATTTCTTCAGGTTTGAACCCTTTTGTAGCGAGGTACGACGCCTCTGCCGCCGAGAGGTGGTCCTCGTAATCTTCGAGCATCTCGAAAAGCGATTGCTCTGTTATCATACAACCTATCCTGTAATGAAGTGACATAATATTTGTTAATTATAGGATTGAGGAAGAGGTCGGGTGGCGCTGGCAGGAGGTTGAGTTACTTAGCGATTCGTCGGACTGATGGTTGATTGACTGCTGACTAGATGCAAATCACGAGAGTCGCTGAATAATAAACTTCTCACAGATTGCTACTTGAACTCTAGAAAATACAGGAGAACTATGGTTTCAAATAGAGATATTCAAATTTATATGGTGGGGTTGTAGTTCTAGAATCGAACGCTCACCCCGCTCTATACCCTCTCCAGAGGTGATGTGGGTGGAGCAAAGAGTGACTACAATGCCATCTACTGACAAGAAAACGCGTCCTCCAGAACAGCACGAACCACAACCGTACCGTTCCAAGATTCGCCACCTTAGTTACGTGGCAATTCTACTCTCGCTCGTTACCGTTGACCCTGCCCTCGCTCAACAAGGGGCCGTCTGTAGCGCGAAAAAACTCCCCGGCATGATCGAGGGCTTCTTCCAACTAACAACCGGCCTCGGCATCGTCGGTCTCGCCGTCGTCTGGCAGGCCGACTCCCTGATCGAGATGTTCACCCTCAATCCCGAGCAGAAGAAGGGCCTCAAGCGCCACAAGCGCTCAGCGATGAAGTCCACCATCGTCCTCGTCGTCCTCGGCCCGCTGTACACCGTCGCCGGATCGATGATGGGCCTCCCGCTGGCACAGTGTGTCGACCTCGTCCCCTGGTAAGCCACTTCACGACCCCCATTGCGAGCCCTCATGGAACAACGAGAACGCTCCATACTCCTGTCCGTCCTGTTCGTGACGAGCTTAGTCACAGGTATCGTCACAGCAAGCCCACCGCGGCCGGGGACGGAAGGAAATGGACTCACCGAGAACGAGTCGGCGACGCTCTGGTCGCGCGACGCGGACAATTACATCAGTCAAGAGGCGTACCGCCAACGCTACGGTGACGAGCGGACGTCGATTCACCAGCTCGCAAACGGGACGGACATCACGTTCAAGCGGCCGCCCGCGACCGCCGCAACGTGGACTCGAAACGACTTCGAGGACCTCGAAGCCGGAGGTTCGGATACGTCTGTGCACCCACCTCACGCGTCGCTTGACGACGGTGTGTTCATCGAGGATGCCCATGCGACTATGTTTGCCCTTCAGCCGTCGACTCGTGGCCACCTCGAATCCGGTGACACCCCGCTCTACATTGCCCCGAATGGGACGATGCGCGGATTCGTCGATTACCGCGTCCGCGTGCCAAACGGGAGTTCCTCCGAGAATCGGACCGTCGAGTGGTCGCTCACGGAACACGACATCGAGGAAGTACGCCTGAAGAAAGACGAGGAGACCATTGCGAGGACCGATGGGTCGCACACACCGGCTATCGACTACCAGATCGATGACGACTGGAGTGCAACCCTCACACTCGAAGCGAAAATTCACGTTCGGTTGAAGAAGACGATACGGACCGACGTGGTCAACGGGACCGACGTCGACGTCGTCTACCGTGAGGAAACGCGAAACGTCTCGGACTCGACCGACGTTGAGATCTACGACCTCTCGGCGTACCCCTACTACGCTGAGTACCCCAATGGCGATGCTGGCGTGGCGATCTTCCAGTCTCGGCCGTGGCAAGGGTACACGCTCACCGACGAGGGGAACGCGAGCGTGCGTGGTGTCTGGCGGTTCTACACCGCCCGCAACACAAACTGGGATACGCTCGTCAAATCGAACCAAACAGATAGCGCCGAAGTTGAGTCCGACGCCATCCCTGTGTACGTCCACGCGTATCCATCCCGGATCGGCCCGCGTGCCGAACCCGTCCGGGACGGCCCGAAGATCATCGACACATGGGGAACAGAACACACCTCCCCGTTAGAGACCATCGGCGAGAACGTCACCATCGAGGTCGTCAATCAGTCCTACGAGACGACGTACGGTGTGGGCGTCCGTGCTGATACCGTCGACAAAGAGGCACTCCACGTTGCAGGCATCGTTCGCGGCGTGAACGCGTCTATTGTCGAACCCGACGCCGATTCCGAACGACAACTTCGGCGCAGTAACCTCACCGTCGAAGTACTCCAGCAAAACCAGTCGCAGGCGACGCTTCGAATCGAACTGCGTGACAACCAAACTGGCGCACCTATCGTTCTCAACGATAGCGCCCGTCGATTTCCCATTGGCGGCAACCCACGTAATGGCTACATCACCATCGCCAATCAGAAGGTCGAAACCAACGCCTCTGGAGTAGCCATCCTGACGATTACTGAGCCCGGTATCTACACGGCCCGGTATCATCCTGGGTCGTGGCTTGGACACACCCCGGCCTACGTGAGTGATACGGCGACCGCCCGGTGGCATCCACTCGGAACCATCGATGGCTGGTTCGCGTTCATCTTCGAGGTCGGCTGGCAGTTCATCCCCTTCTTCGTGATGTTCTACGCAGGACACCGCCTCCTCCGAATGCTCGGTCCAGAAGACATCTTCCAACGCAATCCATGACCAGAGATTATCCACACATCAGTCGAAGAACCGCCCTCCGAACAGTCACAGGCGCTACGCTCGCGAGCGTGGCTGGCTGTCTGAACAACAGTGGAAACTCCGGAACCTCCGGTGTCGAAACGACCTCTCCAAGAAGTCAGGGACCGCTCAAGAGAGTCGCCGTTGACGGAACGACGCTCGTTGTCGAACTCTCGGCAGAAGCTGACGTTGACCAAGTCAATCTTGTCCAGCCTAATGGAGAGCTGTTCGGAAAGCGTGATGTAGCCGCAGGGGTCCAACAGGTCTCGTTTGAAATCGGAACCGCTTATGAGCCTGGTGAGTACCAGGTCGTCGCTCTGAAAGGTGAGCAGGGGGTAGTGGAGACTTCCCTTCCCATACAACCGAATCTCAGCATTGTAGAGATGGGTATTGGAAGGAATCAGCCCGAGAAGATGTGGGACAGTTCGAATGATGAAATTGCTGAAGAGGCATTCGTAACCGTTGAGAACCAGGGTAGCGGCCCAGATGCGATTACGAAACTTCTCTTCATCGGAGACGTCCCGTATCCCTCTGACGAGGAAGGAACAAACTATGCCAACAACGAGGATATTAGCGGAATTTACGATCCTCGGTCTAATTCCGAAGTAAGCGAGGTCGTCGTTGCAGCGGGGGGGCGAGTTACGATTTACAGTTCTCGATCTCCCTTCGCGTTCGTTCCCGGATCAGGCACTTCGTGTAAAGACGAAAAACAGAGTGGCGAGTTCGAGCTCATCCTCGAAACGCAAGTAGGAGAGAATCAGCTAACCAAGACCTACAGCATACAGTATTCGGCCTCGACAGAGGCGGACAACTGCGAAATAACCATTAATGAGACGTAACCATGGTTGATCTAATCGACGTCGTCCTTGAGGGGTTCAAAGAAGTCGTCGACTGGTTAATCGGCCTCTTCATGGAGGGCCTACAGACCGGATATGACACCCTCACAGAGGAAATGTTCGGAACCCCGACGCCACAGACGGATGGAACGTTTGTATTTAGGACTCCATCCAATGCCCCGTGGCCTGCGATACAAGACGCCCTGGTTGGCGGTGAGATTATGCTAATCTCATTACTCTTGTTGCTGATGTGTGTTCAAGGGTGGCACGCAATCCGGATCTTCAACATTGGCAGCGCATACGAAGCGAGGCGGACGAAGAAAACCGCCTGGGTCGGAGCGTTCCTTATCATCACGTGGTACTGGGTCAGTATTCTGTGCCTATACATCGTTGATGGGTTCACGATTGCTCTGATGCCGAGCCTTAGTTCGTTAGGAGATGCGATGCTCAATTTCTTGGAAGTCTCTTTGAGTAATCCAGCACTTGCATTCGTCTTTGCTTTGGTTGGTGGGCTCTCGATGTGGGCACTTGAGGCCCTCTACTACATTCGAGAAATTCTCCTTTACGTCTACGTGTATGGAATGCCGATAGTGTTCGCCTTGGGCTATGGTAATATCCCCGTCCTCTCTGATATTGCGATGGGATTCATCAAGCGGTTCGTTCCACTCGCAGTTCTTCCTCTCCCCGCAGCAGTAGTCTTCAAAGGATACGACCTACTCTACTCTGAAGGCGCGCTTGCTCCCGGTAGTGCATTTCTGAAATATCTCGTAGCTGCGTCGCTCCCACTGATTGCTCTCTATCTCACTTGGAAGACGTTCAAGTACGCGACTCCGCTGACAGCCAGGGTTGTCGGAGGTGCGACGAAAGGTGCTGCTCTCATCGGTGGTGTCGCTGCTGGCGCCTACGTTGGCGGCGCGGGTGTCGCGACAACCGCAGCGCGTTGGGGACCGAAAGCAGCAGCTGGCCAAGCCATAGCCCAGAAAGCTGCTGCTCGAGGAGGGGACGGAAGCGAGGATGGGGGTACACCGTCGTACCGTCGGACGGAGAATGACCCGAGCGGGCCCACAGCAGATGCATCGAGTGACAAACGCGGAATGGAGTATGATCGAGGGATTCACTAATGTCGACAGACCCAGACGCAGCCGCACGGCGCATCATGAACCAGTTCGGCGAAGAGAGCCGCATTCCCTACCTCAACATCGAGGAAGGGGATGTCGGTGTACTCATCGCCTTCCCAATTATCGGCCTGTTCATCGCTGGCCTCACCGGAATCGAATCACTCGCCCTCCCGTTCGTAGCGGGCGGATTCGGGTTTGGCGTTGCCGTCATCTACGTCTCTCCCGATCACCTGAACGCGTGGACGTGGGCGAAGGACGTCTACCGCTACGCCAAGCGTCCGCGAGTTACGTTCAGTGCTCCAGAAGAAGCAGACCGTAGTACAAACGAGATAGAGCGAAACGAAGGCGGACTCGCGAACTACACGCCGTTCAAACCGGACGAGCGAACGCAGGATCTCACGAACGTCAAGCGAGCGTGGCCGGGTGCGGGTGCAATTCAGCGGTCGGACGGCACGATGGAGGCGTTCATCGAGATCGACCCAGGGAACATGGATTTCGCCATGTCCGATGACTGGGCGCAACTCCAAGAGGCGGGCGAAGAGTTCGCCAACAAGGAACTTGACTCGAAGCTCAAATTCCACGCGACAACCCGCTCATTTCCGGTGGAACAAATCACCGAGACCATCGAGGACCGACTCAGCGACGAAGACGTCACGCAGAACCCGATCTTCCGGGAACTCCTTGAGGAATACCGTGAGACGCGTCCTAAGGAGATGCGTGACCGAGGTATCCAGCAAGTTCGCTACTACATCGGCGTCGAGGTCACTCCGCTCGAAGTCTACGACCGGTTTAGAGACGAGGGGACGCCCGCCGAGAAACTGACCAAGTTCCCGGTCATCGGATTCCTGTTCAATCCTTTCGTAACGCGACGTGAGGATCTCAGCGATGTCGAACGTCGCGCTCAGATGTTCGAGAAACTCGACAGCCGCGTCAGCGACGTTCGCGCCGAATTCGTCCAGCAGGCGTCCGGCTGGTCTGCTCGTCGGCTCAGTACAGTCGAACTGTTCGTCCTGAACATGGATTTCTGGAACGGACGGGAGCACGACTACGACGAGGCCGAGCGCGTCGTTCGCGAGCAACCGATTATCGGCCACTCGCGCCGGGAGGACGAGACCGATGTATAACGTCGTCCTGCAGGCGGGTGGCGGGCCTTTCGCCCAGCTCATAGAGTGGCTTCTGAACCCAACGTCACCCGGAGGTGCGTCGGTTTACCTCCTGATGGTTGTGGTCCTCGGGATCGTCGGTAAACTCCTCTGGGACCGACACACCGCCGATGACGAGCCTGAAGTCGACTTCTCGGATGTTCTTGACGAGGAGGTGCTTGAGGAGGGTCACGCAGAGGGCCAGCTCCTCGACGATATTTCTGAGTCCCACAAGACGGTGACTGCGCCAGCAGCCATCGAGTGGGGGACACGAGCCGCACGCGTTGGCGAGCAGTGGACGACGACGCTATACATGGCTGACTACGCCGATTACCCGAGCGATGGATATCTGAGCGACCTCTTCGAGTTGACTGACGTCGAGTTCGACCTCACAGCGCATGTCACTCCTAAGAACCAGCAGCGAGCGCGGAACGAACTGCAGGACATCGCTGACGACCTCCAAGTCGACGCTGACCTTGAGCAGAGTGTTCGCAGTGCGTACCTCCAGGAGCGAGCAAATGAAGCCGCTGCGACCTACAAGGCCGTCGAGAGCGGAGCGAACGTCTTCGACCAGGGGATGTTCGTCACGGTTCGCGCCGACGACAAGGACGACCTCAGGGATTCGGTCCAGAAGGTCAAGAGTGCTCTCCGCGACGACCCGGCGAATCTCACGCCGAAGACCGCGATTTGTCGGCAGGACCTCGCATTGCAGTCGGCTGCGCCCATCGGAGACAACGTGTTCGGCCGCGAGTCCATCGCGCTCGGTGGCGCGGTGGGCGCACTCCTCTCGTCGCCGCATAACGCGACCATCCTCGAAGAGGGCGGGGTCGAGTTCGGGATTCACAAGGACAACCAGAGCCCCGTCGTTATCGACCCGTTCGCCCGTGACAACGGGTATGCGATGTTCACCGTCGGCGACACCGGCTCGGGGAAGTCGTTCAGTTCCAAGCAGAACTTCATCCGCTCCATCGAGCAGAGCAAGGACCGCATCGGCATCATCCTCGAACCGCTCAACAACTGGGCAGGCGTCTCCGAAGCCCTCGATGCGAAACGCATCACCGTCGGTGGGACACTCGGCCTGAATCCCTTGGAGATTCGCCAGACACCCGAGCACGTCCAGCGAGCGATGGGTGAGGACGCGAGTCCGTTCAACGAGAAGCTCGACGACGCGATGAGCTTCCTGACGAATTTCTTCGCACTGCGCGGTATCTCGCTTGGTGACCGTCGGACGACACTCGAACTCGGCCTGAAGCGTGCCTACAAACGCAACGATATCACCGACGATATCTCGACGCACAGCAACCCTAGTCCGACCATCCGGGAGATGATGGACGTCTTTGAGGACATGGTCGACGACCCCGAGGAGTTCGTCGTCCGGTCCGACGAAGAGGCTGGAAAGATCCGCGAGGACGCGACGTGGCTTCTTGACCAGCTTCGCCCCTTCGAGGACGATGGTCGCCACGCCAATCTCGGGAAATCCTCGGAGTTCGACATCCGCGACGAGAAAGTCATCTACCTTGACCTCGCCCAGCAGGAAGGCAGCGTCGATAGCAGTACGGCGTTGACGATGCAGTTGCTCATCTCGCTCGTGTACGAACGGGCGAAAGAGACCGACAAGGAAGTCGTGTTCTATATCGACGAGGCGCGGTACATCATGCAGGACGCCGCGAGTCTGGCGTTCCTTGAGACGGTGTTCCGTCACCACCGCCATCACGACCTCTCGATTCGACTGGTCACCCAGACTGTCGACGAGTTCTTCGAACACGCCGAAGCCGAAGCTATCCTCGATCAGTGTGCCGTCAAGCAGTTCCATCGGTTGGACGGGATGGACGAGGAGTGGGCCGACGAGTTCGGCCTGAATTACGCACAGATGCGCTATGTGCAAGATGCGGTTCCCGGCAACGAGGATGCTGGGTTCTCTGAGGCGCTCGTGGGCGTCGACGGCGAGTGGCGGGGGATGAAGGTACAAGCAATGGACAAAGAAAAACAGGTTATCGACTTCGATCCGACCGAGCAACGGCGGTCCTCCCTCCCCGGCGCTGGTGAGGACGCAGTTGATACAGATGTACAGCAGTTCCGTGAGGAACTGGAACAGCAGGCGACCAACAGCCAGTCAAAAGGGGCCGACCCCGTCTCTGCGAAACCTGACGGCGGCTCAATGGAGGGAGAGGACGATGTGTGAGTATCTCCGAGTCACGCCGACATCCGAAGAACTTGCTCCCGAGGGAATCCCCCGGGTCCTCGAAAGCCTGCACAAACTGACGACGGCAGGGTCGACGGGTCTCGCGCAGAAGCTGAACCCACTCCATAGTGAAACACCGCCGCGGTTCGAGTTTCTCGCACTAAGCGGGGGAGCGGACAACCCTGTCGAGTTCTTCTACGGTGCCGACGAGCATCTCGACACACTCGAAAAACGCCTTCGTTCGATCTATCCCAAGACATTCGACATCGAACGCGTCGACGTTGACGTCACCGCTCGGCTCATCCAGCCAGTCGAATTCACACGAAAAGAGTTCATCAAACACTACGAAGCAGGGAAGTTGCAGTACGAATTTGGGCCTAACGAGCAGCACGAGCTTAATAGCGAGGACCGTGACCAAGACCAGACACCAGCGACCGAAGCCTCCCCGTTCGCAGATGGTGGTACCACAGCCGATTCATCCTATGGTCACTTTGTCGAGGTCGGGGATACTGCCCTTGAGCTTGCACCACCGAGCGCAATACCGGACGAAAAGCCACTGACGACACTCGAAAAGCCAACCGAGACGACCGAGGAAACCATATTAGCACGGCTAACCATCGACGCAGTTTCGCCAGTTGGCGTGCGCTGGTCCGGTTCAGCGACCCGGAAGAAAGACTGGATGACATCGTTGACACCTTTTGACTCCGGGGACGGTGACGATACCTTGGTGGCCGTCGACCAGCCCGGCGCACCGCTGGCGTCACTCGTCGACCACCTGATGGAAGCGGCGTCACCCGTAGCGTTTCAGGTTGTGTTCCAGCGACGGGCGAGCTGGCAGTCCGACGCTGAACTCCGGAAAGAGGATTTGGTCGACGGGCGGGACACCTTCTTCCAAGAGATCGTTGGCCCCCTCCTCGAGGTCGAAGACCAGCGGAGCAATCACGACGAAAAACAGCTCAGCGAACCAGTCGCAAAGCGCATCGAGTACATCGACGCGAAGAATCCCAAGCGGTCGTTCACTGCCAACATTAGAGCAGTCGGGGTCCCGGCCGATGACGAGGACCGCGACGAACTCTCGGCCCAGATGAACTCACTTCGTCCCGTGTTCGACCCAGTCGACGGTCCCTATTACGAAGTCGAGGGTGGACGACTCCGTGCTGACGGCTTTCGAGAAAAGACGAAGGAGAAGAACGCCCAGACTGCCCTCCAGCAGTTACTTGATCGAGAGATTACGACCGGCCGAGGTAAGACCCGACCGGATTTCGTCCTTAGTGGAACGGAACTTGCGAACTTCGTGCTGGTCCCATCGTCCGAGCAACTCACAGTAGAGGGAACACGCGGCACTCGCGCTGAACAGCAAAGCCGGAACCCGCTTCCGTGGCCTAACCCCGACCTGGTTCAACAGTTCCAAGACGGGATGGCGATCGGGCACGCGCTTGACGAGAACGGTGAGCCGCGACCCGACCCGATTCGGATTCCGCCGAATCTCTTGACGACACACTACGGCCGATTCGCATCGACCGGCGGCGGGAAATCAAAGGCGATCCTCAACGACGCACTGTCTCTCCGAGAGACGACCGGCGGACCCGTCGTGATCGTCGATCCGAAAGGCGACGGGATGTGCGAGAACTATCTTCGCTGCCACTACGAACGCTTCAACGGGTTGGACGACGTCTACCAGTTCCGCGTCCCCGAGACCCTCCCTGCGTTCTCCTTCTTCGACATCCGTCCCGCGCTCAAAGCAGGGCGGAACCGCGAGGATGCGATTCAAGACAAGGTCGACCATTTCCATGACATCATGCGAATGGTCATGGGCCGCGAGCAGTACGGGCAGGCGTTCGTCGCTAACGAGATTCTCAGCTACCTCATCAAGGCGCTCTTCGACGAGGAGTATGGAAGCGACGTGTTCGGGTTGGATGACCTCTTCGACGCCGCCCTCCAGATGCAACGCGACCAGACGATTCCCCCAGTCTCAGCCGACAACCAGAGCATCGAGGAATCGTTGACACGCCACTTCGCTAAGGACGACCACCAGTTCCAGGTGTCGATGGACGCGGTCGGGAACCGTCTCGACCAACTCAGAGAAGACACGCATCTCCGGCAAATCTTCAGTCACGCCCCCGAACAGAACGAGGCTGGCGAGTACGTGGACAATCACTTCGACTTCCGCGAATTCCTCGATGAAGACGCCACCATCCTGTTCGACCTCGGAGACCTCCGCCCGGAGGCACAGCGAGCAATCACGCTGCTTCTGTTGAGTAACCTCTGGGATGCCGTCCAAGTACGCCGGCGTGACGGCCAAACCGACTACGAGAAGCTCACGAACCTCATCATCGAGGAGGCCGCCCCGGTCGCTTCAACGAAGCTTGTCTCTGAGCAACTGCTTCCACAGGGGCGGTCGTTCGGCTTGAGTATGGGGCTCGTGATGCAATTCCCCGGACAGGTGCGGAATCGGAGCGAGCGAGCCTACGACGAGGTCCTCAACAATATCAAGACGAAACTCATTGGCAACATCTCGATTGAGCGCGACCTTGCAGAGTCGCTCGCTCACGAAGACCTCAGCCCGACTGACCTTCGAAATCGGATTAACACGCTCCCGAGCGGCGAGTGGATCGCCCAACTCCCGAGTCCATCGTTCGGGGAAACCGGTCCCGCCCCGTTTTCACTGAAGCCGCTCCCGATTGCACCGGCGCATCCAGAAAGCGACGAGCCGCTCTCTGTCGAACAGGAGGATCACTTCGAGACCGTTGCCCTCCCCCGACTGTCGGAGAGAACACAGACTCAGTACGGACTTTCTGAGACCGCAAGCGAATCAGAGACAGCTGACGACGAGGGATGGGGGAGTAGACCAACTGATGAAGCGTCGGCATCTGCAGAATCGGCTAGCCCTGTGGAATCGACGCAGTCGTCGTTTATCGGACAGGCAACTAGTAGTTCAACAGCCGACGAAGAAGAGGAGAAAGACACGGATACCGTTGACTCGTTGTTTGGAGATTCCGGGTCAACTGAGTCGGGAGAATCAGTCAGTGAAAAAGACGAGACAGCCGTCGATGAAATCACTTCGTCGCCAGTCCAGGCAGGTGGTGGAACTGTCCCAGATGACGAACTCCGACGGCGCGGGCTCACTCATGACGACGTCCGATTCCTGACCCGCGTTCTCGACGTGATGAATGGTGACGCACCGAGCCACACGCTCTTGGACTCAATGAGTGCGTTCAAGAACGACTTTGACGACCTAGACGTGCAACGACTCGTCGATCAGGAGCTACTGGAAGAAGGTCGAGCGTGCGGGCGGAAGTACTACACTGTCCTCCCGGCAGGGCGTGAACTGCTCGGCCAGAAGCTCAAGGTCGGCCCTGGACAGGGAGATATCGGCGAGAAGACGCCACACAAGGTCGGCGTGAAGCTACTCGAATTGTGGTTAGAAGCCCGCGACGACGTTGAGCAGGTCGAACCCTATTACGAGTACGATGAGGGAACCGTATTCGACATCGCTGGCTTCGATGCCGACGGGGAACTCGTGTGGGTCGGTGAAGCTGAACTCTCGAGTAATAACAAACACGCGCCGGTTGATGACTACGACAAGCAGAGTGAAGTGGATGCGAACGCTGTCTGGGCGTTCAACAGACGCGAGACAGCCGTCGAGGTGTTAGACCACCTCTCAGAGGTCGACCGAATAGAGAGTAGTGTGAGCGGGCGTGCAGCCCGGTCGTTCTCGGACATTCGAGAGGCCGTTGAATCGTTCGACGCAACTGGCCTGACGACGATTCGGAGTTTCAACAAACTCGATCAGGAGTTCAATTCATGACGTGGCGCCAAGCAACCCGTAAGGATATCTACACGTACTACACCGAGGAGTTCCCCTCATACCTTGACGAACTCCCGTCGTTCATCACAGCGAAGGGACCGAAACAGTACGCACTCGCGTTTCGAGAACCACACCCGGTGCGGAAAGACGAAGTCCCAGACAAGGACTTCATCCGACGAGATACATGGCAGACGAACGCCTCTGGTGATCGAACCACAGCGGCATTCGATAAGTTCGACGATGTCCTCAAGCTCATCCGCCATCCAGCACGGAACGATCCACTTGGACAGAGCGACTTCGCGCTCGCAGATCCTGACTTGCTCGATAAACCAGATCCACGTCCCGATGCGGTCTACTACGCCCTCGATCACTGGGAACGGCCGTGGGTACTCCTCGTCGATATCGACGCAAAAACGATAGCCCGAGAGCGAGCAGCGCAAGCGGTACCGGGCGAGAATGTTTCAGGGGGCAGCGAGGAGTTGCTTGATGCCGCGGGGATTCTTGAAGCAGACCCAGCAGGCTACCCGTATTCCTTCGAGGATATCGAACGGGCAATCGAGTATGGCTTCGAGGTGCGAGATATCTTTGAGGACGACTTCAACGCCGAGGAGACAATGGTGGTGTACAGCGGTCAAGGCGTTCACGTCTATCTCCTCGATACCGACCCCGCTCATCTGTATGACGCCAAGAGTCGAGAAGTGCTAAACGACCTTCTACAAGACACCTATGAGATTCCCATCGACCCAGTGGTAACCGCCGACCGTCGTCGGGTCGCCCGGCTACCCTACTCGTTGCACACTGATGTCTGTCGTATCGTCACGCCGATCGAAAGCCCGAACTTCGACGTTCGGTCTGCAACACCGGAGGTATTCCAGTCATGAGCCGGTCGACCCCTGTCGAGGACGAGCGTACCGCCTATCGCGTTGCAACACTACCACTCGAATACGGCACGACGCGGATCAACCAGCTGTTCACGCGGGGCTACAATCGCTACATCGTCGACGGCGAAGACCAACCCGAAGATCTGCTGAACGACATTGAGCGGTTCGGGACAGCGGCGTTCAAAGAAGACGTCAGGGCCAATGCTACAGAGGACCCCTTTGTCGACGAACCGGGAACACTCGCCGTGCTCGCGACGTTGAGCGCGATCTGCGTCAAGGCACACCCAAAGTTCGAACATGCGCCGCCGCGGAAGGTGCAAGTCCTCTACGATATTCGCGAGCTATACGTCAACAATCTCGCCTCTCTCCTTCGAGAGTTCGGTGACGGAAGCCTCCAACAGGATATTGCAGAGGTATTGTACGCGAAAGACCCCGGAGAAGACGGACCGCACCCCGGCCGCGTATGTACCGGAATCAAAGAGATGCCGGAGTTCGGTGAGGGATTGTATCTCGAAATTCCGATGGCGGCGGCGTCGCGGACCTGTCTCGTTCGCGCCGACACTGATAGAGGAGAGACCGGCGAGCTACTCACCCGCGTCAAGAACAACCATCTGTACGTGCCGGTGGGTGATTTCGACACGAAGTATCGTGAGTATGCTAGACGTGCGTTCAAGAAGCTCCTGCGAGTCCAGGAGGAGAATCTTTCCGAAGACCAGCTCACGTGGCTAACGACGAATGAGTCGGCAATCACCGAGCGCATCGACCGCTTCATTGAGACGGGCCACTACGAGCGACTCTGGCGAGATTGGGACCAAGGTGAACGGACTATCCGTGTGCTTCGAGACGCGATTCGAGACGCTCCTGATGAGACTGCGACCCTAGGTGAGTTCCACTCGGCGAAGGAACTGTTTGAAGCAGTGGAGGCGTACGACCCGGAAGCGGACTGGAAGCAGGACGTGTGTAATCGCATCTCAAGTCCTCGGAGTCTTGGGAATCTCCTTGCATCCCAGCGTGACCATCGAAGCCTCACTATTCGACAACAAGGGAATACGAACCACTATCGGGTTCAGGAGTCTGCACGTGGCGTCCAGCCCCTCACTGTCGAGTCGATCGAGGACCTGTTTGAAATCCCCTGCATGGCGAACATGGCCGAACGCCTCTACGAGAAGAAACCAGTCCGGAAGGACCTATACAACTTCGCCCGGATGGTAATGT